>JAUVKE010000311.1 GCA_030592105.1 Desulfobacteraceae bacterium | reverse complement strand
CAGGTATCATGATTGATATAACATCTGCGTTTGATGCGGTCAGGAATGTTCTTCCATCGGACATCCAGGATGAGCTGACAATGGCAAATACACGTTCAAGAATGAGAATGCTTACTTTGTACGCATTTGCATCGCATAATCGAATGATCGTTGCAGGAACTGGAAACAAGGTAGAAGATTTTGGAGTAGGTTTTTATACTAAATATGGGGATGGTGGAGTAGATATATCTCCCATAGCAGATTTAATGAAATCTGAAGTATATAAAATTGCCGGAAAACTAAGGATAATAGAAGAAATTATTAAGGCACAGCCAACAGATGGTCTATGGACAGATAGACGTACAGATGAAAGCCAGATAGGAGCAACATATTCAGAGCTTGAATGGGCAATGGAGTTTGATGCACAACCGGATAAAGGAGAAGAAAACTTAACAGGCAGGCAAAAGGAAGTATTATTAATTTACAGAAAATTTCACATGGCTAACAAGCATAAGATGGAGCCTGTTCCTGTTTTTAAAATATCTGATGCGAATTAATTCAGGAATTGGGCCTCCGCCGGAGAGACGGCTTCTTCGAGATTTGCTACTTTTGTAATTAATGCATACCAGCCAAGACAAACCGAATTTAAAAAAACTTATCACGAAAACAAATATAAAAAACAAAGCGGGCTATGCCACAACCCAAAGACTGAAAAAAACCACTCTCACCAAAAACTGAAGAGCTGTATTATAAGCGGACATTCAAAATTATCAAAAATGTAAACGTCGCCAAGAGAAAAACATATGCAAAACTTACAACATAACTAAACTGGCAACATAACGTCCCCTATCTTTCCTAAATCCCCTCCACAGTTGTCAATCAATTTCTTACCTTTTTCTGCACGCCTTGCAGATGTTATAATCCAATTTTTCCACAATATTCAATTGTATGAATTTGTCATTATGCCAAACCATATTCACGGAATCATTGCAATCACCACCGTAGGGGCGGATTCCATATCCGCCAAAAATGATACAGGGGCAAAAATAGATTCTGTCCCTACCCCAGCCATACCCGAAATTGTGCAATCATTTAAACGGCATACAACAATTGAATACATAAAAATGGTAAAATGGAATATTGTGCCGCCTTAAAAAAAATTTCTTAGTACCTTAATCCTAAAATTCGTGTTTTTTCTGGCAGAAAATATTGTCAAATCAGGAATTACGAATTTAAGGCAATTTTGCACCTTAACTCAAAACTCCGGTTTATCCGGGTTAGGGATTACGTGATTAATTCTTGACCCGCAACCAGGTTTTTCAAGAACTGCTCGCAGGGCAGGCAAAGGATATTATCTATTAAAAGTCGTTCATTGCCACGGTAGAGAAGGAGGCCCCGGGCCTCAGGATAATCTTTTAGAAAGGCATTCAATCCCTTAAGCATTTTGTTGTTAATCCTGGCAGAATTTTTAACCTCAATGGCCAGGAAGGTATCCTGTCCATAAAGTATAAAATCTACCTCAACACCTGATTTTGTGCGCCAGTAATAGAGCCTGCAGTTCATGTTGCTATATGCGATCCAGGCTCTCAGGTGCTGTGCAACAAGGCCTTCAAGCGCTGCGCCGTCAATCTCTTGAGGGCTGTCCAAATGGCCTGTTGGCCGCAAAGACCGGAAGACGCCACTGTCAAAATAATAAAATTTTTGGTGAGAAATAAGGTGGCGCTTGGCTCGTCTGGAAAAAACAGGGATCCGGAAAGAGAGCAACAGGTCATTAAGAACAGCAAGATAGTTGTCAACGGTCTTTCGTTTGACTTGACATTCCCTTGCCACTTCCGAGATATTTAATGTGCTGCCATGAGAAAAGCTTACTGCTTCTAAAAATCTACTGAATGCCCCAATATTGCGCACAGCTCCTTCCATCTGCACTTCTTCTTTTAAATAAAGAGCGACGTACGAGGCAAGAGTTGCCTGTGGATCAGGAGAACTGGTAATTAATGGCACCAGCCCGATTCGCAGACTTTCAGCCAGGCTAAAGGATTCTCCAAACTCAGCAGCCATAAAAGGATGCATTGTTTTGACAATCGCACGACCGGCCAAAAGATCCACACCTGTTCTTTTCAATTTCCTGGCGCTGGATCCGGTGAGAACAAACTGACGGCCTGTCCTTTCCTCAATAAGCTCATGCACTACATCCAGGAGTTCAGGAACCTTTTGTACCTCATCAATAATTATCGTATTGCTCTCCGCCCCGCCCACCACTTGACGTAATCGTTCCGGTCTTGCTGAATAAGCTCTGAACACCTCTGGAGCCAGAAGATCAATCGTTTCGGCGCCGACGTAATGCTGTTTAAGCCATGTTGATTTACCTGTTCCTCTTGGCCCGAAGAGGAAAAAGCTTTGCTTGGGAGCCTGAAAAAAACGAATCACTGTTTCCATTTTTACCTCCATTTTTGCATGTCAGGTGCAAAAAATAACATACTTATTCGGCAGATACAAGATATTTCCAGGGAGGATTATCAAAAAAAGCTTGACTTTACGTGTGAATAAAAAAACCACTCTCACCAAAAAACCGAAGAGCTGTATTATAAGCGGACATTCAAAACTATCAAAAAATGTAAACGTCGCCAAGAGAAAAACATTTTAAAAAGAGAGAAATAGAATAGTTATCAATATATGAAAGAACGAGTCACCCCGTCCCCGAGTCCCCTCAAAATAAGCGGGTTAAGAGCAAGCTGAATAAAATAAAAAAGCGAATATTGAATATTTAAGATGTGACCCCTTTTCCTCTCTGCCCCATTTTTCCCTGGGTAAAAGAAAGTGATAGCGATGGCTCATGAGAACATAGGCAAAAAAATAAATCCGTCCCGTTTTTCCCAGGTTAATAAGATTGACTTATGATTAACAAAGGTATTATATAAAAGCAGTATAAAAATATCGTATACTATGGAGGTGCCATCAATGAATACTCAAAAGCTGTCAATAACCATGCCTTCGGATTTAGTGCTGGTGATCGATGAAATCAGCCAAGAGCAGGGAATATCAAGGAGCAGGCTTATTTCTAATGTGCTTCAAGAAAAAATAATGAAAGAAAGGGATCTGCGCATAAAAGAAACGTTTGATCGAATTTTTTCCGATGAATTGATTTGCAAAGAGCAACTGGATACTGCTGCCGGTTTTGAAACGTTCGGAAATACAAAGGGGCAGGAAGCCACATTTTAAGTTCCATGCGAACCAAAATGCAAAAAGATTCTGATCTGCGGGTTAAATACATGCATATTTATTCACTATACAAGATGTGACACCTTAACATGTTACATGTTCTCTTTTGTATGCCATGGTATATTCCTTTTAAAACTGTATAAAATGTTACTATATCATATTATAAAGAAAATATATAGCGTTAATATACAGATTTTTTTCTGTATAATACTATTGTTCGGCGTAGGCAAACAAACTTCGAGTAAATAGGGATCTTACATATGTCAATTGAAAACTTACTCGGTGAGCTAAATCAAAATCAATATCGTGCGGCATGTATGCCATCGCAACACGCATTGATTTTAGCGGGTGCAGGGACAGGCAAGACAAAAACAATAGTCGCCCGTGCGGCATATCTTATATCGAACGGTACGCCTGCAGATAAAATT
>JAUVKE010000179.1 GCA_030592105.1 Desulfobacteraceae bacterium | reverse complement strand
GTATAGCACCAGGTATAATCTGATTAAACCATGAAAAACTCACAGATAAGAGGTCGTAAAGAAAGAATCTGTTAAAATATAAGTTTGCGTAATAGTATACCAGAAAATAATGTCAATAAGTTCAGCCCTGATGGATTCTTTCTTAACGCTCTCTAATCCGTTCAAGCAATTTCAAAGTTTTAATCAGATCATACCTGCTGCGTATCTTAAATCAGCGACGCTGAATAGTTACCAAAATAGAGGTATAAAGTGGACAGTCATCTTACCAGCATAGGGTACGGCAAGGTACTTTTTGAACCTGGTCCGGCAATGGATCCCACCGATTCTGAGGGTGAGATTAAGGAAACTCTTGAGTTTTTACGAAAGCAAGGGGCATCTCTCCTCTATTATGACATGAGTAAAGTTATGCTCATAGACAGGGTGTATTATAAATGGCTTTGTGTGATGCATGATGCCTGCCGTATTTTTGGAGCCAAAATGATAGCTGTTAATGTCAGACCGACAGCAGCATCTTCTTTATCAAATATTCTTGATTCTGACCCCCCTTTTCCCTCTGCTCAGGAAATAAAATAACCTATATTTCTCTCACTTGTTTCACTTCTATAGATATTCAGATAATAAATTTCATACGGCCAGATGTTCTATTGCTGAAATTGTTTATGTGACGGTCTATACCACCAAGGTGGGGTGGGGAACGGGGAAAATTCTTGACTTATTCCCGTAAATATTTTATATAAAACATTTATAATATTTTCTTATAGTTATACTTTTTCTGATATTAGAAAATTCTCTTTAAGGGGTAATTATAGATTTTAAGATAAATAATAATGCAAAGGTTCTGGAAGTTTGCTATGGTTATTGGCAAAGGGCCTATGTTTGTGGCATATGCAAAGGAGATGACTGAGCATACAAAAAAACTTGGTCCAAATCCATTAAAATAGTCAAAATAATAAATGTAGATATAACTGAAAAAGGATTTATTATGGGTGAGGCGGCAATAAAACTCGGAGGAAAGAAAAAGAGTATATTTTTAGATAAGGTTAAAGAAATTCTCCCCGAAGGAGGAAATCTTAATCTTTGTTTAACATGCGGGGTATGTTCTTCAGGATGCCCTGCAACAGGCCTTGAGGGAATGGACCCAAGGAAATTTTTGCGCATGGCGGCTTTGGGGATGGATGAAGAATTAATAAATCATGATTGGATCTGGATGTGTACCATGTGTCAGAGATGTATACATGTGTGTCCCATGCAGATCGATATTCCTCAGCTGGTTTATAATGCAAGGATGCAGGTGCCAAGGGAAGAACGTCCCAAGGGTATACTCGGATCATGTGATATGGCTTTAAGAAATGACAGCTGCAGTGCCATGGGTACATCTCCTGAAGATTTTACCTTTGTTGTAGAGGATGTCTTAGAAGAGTACAGGGAAGCACAGCCGGAGTTTAAGGATATGGAGGCTCCCGTAGATAAAGAAGGGGCCGAATTCTTTTTGAACCAGAATTCAAGAGAGCCTGTAACAGAACCTGATGAGATGGTTCCCTTGTGGAAAATTCTCCATCTTGCTGGTGCAAACTGGACCTACGGAAGTAAGGGATGGGGCGGAGAAAATTACTGCATGTTTATGTCTGATAATGAAGGTTGGGAAAAGATTGTTAGAACCTCGGCAAATCAGGCCGATGAGCTGGGGTGCAAAACGTATCTTAACACCGAATGAGGACACGTAACATTTGCAGTCCGGGCCGGACTTAAAAAATTTAATATTGAACATGATTTTGAAATAAAAAATATATATGAGTATTATGCAAGGTGGATCAGGGAGGGTAAACTGAAACCAAGTTCAGACTGGAACAAGGAGCTCGGTATAAAATTTACTGCCCAGGACCCCTGCCAGATAGTACGGAAAAGCTATGGAGATCAGATAGCCAGGGATTTTCGTTATGCAATTAAAGCTGTTGTTGGCGAAGAAAATTTTGTGGATATGCAGCCTAATATGTCTAATAATTACTGCTGCGGTGGTGGCGGAGGTTTTCTCCAGTCAGGGTTTAAAGATCAGCGCCTGGCATACGGAAAATTAAAAGACGAACAGATAAAGGCCTCAGGAGCCGATTATTGTATTGCAGGATGTCATAACTGCCATGCCCAGATTCATGAATTGAGCGAACACTACGGTGGTGACTATCCAGTTGTACATTTTTGGACATTACTTGCGCTTTCACTGGGTATACTCGGGCCCAACGAACGTGAATACCTTGGGGATGATTTAAAGGATGTTAATGTTTTTCATCCTGAGACAGCTATGTAATTTACGTTTTATTGAAACTGGATTCCCGCACAGGCGGGAATCCAGAGATTAAAAGAATCTTGGAAATTTTTAAAAATTTAACCTAATTTTTTTAGCCTTTCTTCCATCTCATTGACAATTCTGCAAAAGTCTTTTCCCATGTTGGAAGCCAGGGTAACAAAAGCAAGTCTCTCTTTTTCAAGCCCTATAATTTCCAGCTTGCTTTGCGCCTCTGCAACTCTCCAGCCTGCAAAAATATTTCCTTTTTCTGATTTGCAGTTCCCGTTATGACAGGTCATTACAAGCACGCCGTCAGCCCCTTGTGCAAATGAGCTCATAATAAAATCAAGGTCTATTTTGCCTGCGCAGGGTACTTTGATGATATTGAGTCCTTCGGGAATCTGCATGTTAAATGATTCAGCCATCAGACCTGCTTCATAAGCCGAGTTTTCGCAGCAAAAAGCAATTATATTCGGTTTTGCTGCTGTTGATTCTGTTTTTGCTTTAATTTCATCTGAAATAAAAGAATCATTATATCCGCCCAATTGAATAGCGTTCATTGGACATTCACTGGCACATATCCCGCAGCCCTGACATGCAACTGGAGATATAACAGCTTTGTCTCCCTCCCAGAATATGGCTCCGTGGGGACAGCATCTGTAGCAAGTCAGGCAGATTGTGCATTTTTCTGCGTCTATAACCGCTTTGTCCGCAGGTATTTTTTTTGTACCATTTTCCAGGAGTTTTTTTATTTCCAGCACTACATTATCAACGTCCACCCAGGCATTTGCCAGATTGCAAACTCTGCGGCTCAAACCCGCGACAAAGATTCCTTCCCTGTTTGTCCGCACAGGAAACATGTGAACATTCTCTTTCTGGAGAAAATCCTGTGAACCAAGATCAATCCCGAGAAGCTCTGCAAGCTTTTTGTTTATTGGGTCAGCGGTTATCTGTTCCTCAATAACGATTAAATCATGCTCAGCCTCCAGCGTATTTCTCAGCACAGGATCAATAAAGGTAATTTTTATTTTTCCATCTGTCTCGGTTATTTCAGGAGTATCCGTCAGTTTAAAGTATATTGCGCCTTTATCTCTTCCTTCTTTACAGAGCCTTTCCAGGCCGCTGGATGCCACTTTAATATTATTAATATATACAAAAACAGTGCACCCGGTAATTTTTTCCATGGCAAGAACGCTGGTTAAAACCCGCTGTGTAACTATGGGGTTTCCTTCCTGGGCAAAGCCTGCAAGAATGGCAATGTTTTTCCCTTTAATTCTTTCCTTGTCTGATGCAAGTATGGATTCTATTTGTGATTGTGATAATATTTTGTCAGAAAGCGAAAGCCCGTATTCTCCATCAAGAACCTTTATAGAAGAATCTGTAGCAACTACAATGGAGCCGACTTTTTTCTCAAAAATTCCATCTTTTTTCAAAAGCCATATACTGTAATCTCCAGGGGTTCCTGCTGAACTGACAATATCTGTACCGGTAAAAATGTCAATATTGCTGTCAGAGGCGACTTTTTTTATTAAATTCTGAAAATCCTGATCCTCAGAATTTTTTAAGCCAAGCTCGGTCCCTTTTTCAGCAAGAATAACCTTGTATCCTGATGAAGCTATTTCACAGGCAGATTTAACTCCTGTTAATCCTCCGCCTATAACCAGCACATCAGTGTTGATGCTTATTTCGTTTATATCTGTATCTGTTTTATATGTCATTGTATAGGTTCCTTCCCCTCCAAATAATTTAGCGCTTCACAAGCAGCCTGGCCTGCATTTGCCATGGAGCCTGCAATATTTTTTGGACCTCCGGCAGTTCCTGCAACGAAAATGCCTCTGTTCGAGGTGGAGGACTTGTTGAGTTTATTATTGTTTGATATAAAACCATCTTTATCAAGAGCAACATCAAAAATTTTTGATAATTTATTATTGTCCTCTCCGGGTGTGATCCCTATGGATAATACAACAAGATCAAACTCCTCGATTATGGCGGAACCATCATTGTCGTTTAAATATCGTATTTTAACTCTATTATTTTCAACAGGAATGATATCTATTGGAATATTTCTGATAAATTCTATGTCTGATTTACATTTTTCATAAAATATTGGGAATTTATTTCCAGTATTTTGGATATCCATGTAAAACATGAAAATTTTAGTTTCAGGATCCTGGTTTTTAATAACTTCAGCCATTCTCAGTGCATAAGGACAGCATACCTGTGAGCACCAGAGATTTCCCAGCCTTTCATCTCTGCTCCCCACACATTGGATAAAAGCAATCTTTTCAGGTTTTTTGCCGTCCGACGGCCTTGGTGCGCAGCCATTTTGCCTTAAAGCCTCCTCAAGATCCATGCCTGAAATAACATTGTCAAATTTATTATAGCCGTAAGTTCCTTCTATTTCAGGATCAAAAGGTTGAAAACCCGCCGCAAGAATTACAGCATCAACATCAAGATTTTCTGATGAGCCTTTTTTGTCAAGGGAAATAGCCCCTTCGGGGCATATATCTTTGCAGAAATCTTTGATAAGGGAAATCTTTTCTTCCACAATTCCGTAAAGAGGAGAGTTGTTTTTTGAAAATCCCTGTACAATTGCACCCTGTTCAGGGCATTTTTCAAAACATGCCCCGCAATTTGTACAGAGCCTGGAATCTATGTATTCGGGAGATTTATTCAGGCTGACTTGAAAATTACCATTACGATTTATGGTTTCTATCTCTGTGGATAAATGAATATTGATTTTAGGTTCATTTATCACGTTTTTCAGCATTTTTTCAACAGAACAGGCACTGCATTGCTGGCATTCTTCCGTTGCCTTGCAGCAAAGTTTAATTGCATGTCCGCCTAAAAAACAGGTCTTTTCCACTATATGAACATCAACGTTCATTCTGGATAATTCCCAGGCAGCAGTAAGGCCTGCAATACCGCCTCCCACAACCATGACCTTTTTTTTCAGTTCTATATTCAATTTAAAAACTCCTTATTTAAAAATTATAGCTCTGGCCTTGGCAGCACTTTAGCCCTTTCTGCAATCTCCGGGACTTTGTGCTCCCATTCAATCGCCATTAGATGAACTCCGGCCACACCCTTCATCTCTTTGAATTCTTCGATCTGTTCGCAGGCAATCTGAATACCTTCATCTGCCACTTTCTTTTTTTCCACTCCCTGGAGGCGTTTTATTATTTCATCGGGTACAAACATGCCTGGAACTTTATTTTTCATATAAATTTCCATACCTATACTTTTCAAATGTGTCACGCCAGGCACTATATATACCATTTAATTAAAAACCAAATAGTTTTCCTGTTTTATAC
>JAUVKE010000196.1 GCA_030592105.1 Desulfobacteraceae bacterium | reverse complement strand
CCGGAGAAACGTAAGGTTGTGGCTTTTCAACCCCATAGATATACCAGAACAAAAGCTTTGTTTAATGATTTTGCACGTTCGTTTTATGATTCAGATCTACTGGCAATTTTGCCTGTCTATTCCGCAGGGGAAAAAAAGATAACGGGGATAAGCGCTGAAGCTTTGTGCAAAGAGGTCATTTCCCACGGCCATAAAGCTGCCGTATATCTGGAAACCACCGATGAAATTGTTTCTTATTTTGTTAAAAATCTGCAGCCGGAGGATGTTTTTTTAACCCTTGGTGCTGGTGATGTATGGAAAATAGGAGAAAAAATCGCTGAAAATTTAAAATCCGGAATAAAATAACTTTTACGAATAATTTTTGAATTTATAGTTACCCTCTACTTTTGAAAGGTGCCATGGTGAATACTACAGCAGACAGGCGGGGAAAACCTGACAGACGAATTTTTTCATATACGGCCTATTCTCCGGAACGGAGAACCGGCAGGGATAGAAGAAAAAATTTAAAAAAAGATTCTGAAGATACTTTAGCAGGAGAAAAAGAATAGGGTATCTATTGTTCGTCCGGCAATAGGACTTATTTCTTAAAAATGTTTCTTGATACGTATAAAAAAGAATGGCTTTTATCCAGATTTGAGGGGGCTGTAAAATTCGATGAACCAATGTCGATGCATACATCCTTTCGGGTGGGAGGTCCTGCAAAAGTTTTTGTTAAGCCAAAATCTTTTGACGATCTCCTTTTACTTGTCTCCTGGGTCAGGGAGAATAAAATTCCCTATCTCTTAATAGGGGGCGGGACAAACCTGCTGGTAAAAGATAAAGGGATAGATGCTGTTCTTATCAGCCTTGGGGACTGCCTTAAAAAAATTTCCATGGGGGAAAAAGTAAAAAACAGAGTTATTGTGAATGCCGGAGCCGGCGTAAAAACCCATTTACTTTGTTCCTTTGCAATAAAAAATTCTCTAAAGGGGATGAACTTTGCCCTGGGAATTCCAGGAACAATAGGGGGGGGGATTGTAATGAATGCCGGTACAGCCATTGGGTCCATTGCCCATGTTTTGCATGGGATTACCATCCTGGGGCAAAAGGGTGAAAAAAAGACAATTCCAGCAAAAGATATAAAATTCGGATACCGAGGACTTACACTTTTAAGGGAAAGAATTGATTCATCCATTGAAAAATTTATTATATTAGAGGCTTCCTTTTCCCTTACTCCCGGGAATATTTCAAAAATTAAGAATGAAGCAGATATAATAATTGCCCAGCGTAAAAAAAAACAGCCCACAGATCTTCCAAGCGCGGGGTGTTTTTTTAAAAATCCAAATCCGGAAACCCCTGCTGCAAGGCTCCTTGACCAGGCAGGGCTTAAGGGGCTGAAAAAAGGGGGGGCAATGATCTCCCCAAAACATGCCAACTTTATTATTAATGTAAACAATGCTTCAGCCGCCGATATACTTGCCCTTTCAAAAAATGCTCAGGATCGGGTTGAAAATAAGTTTAATATCAAACTTGTGCCGGAGGTTATAATCGTTGGAAAATAAACGGATTCGTAAAAATCGTTTGAAAAAAAATATACAGGCAAAACATTCAAGGGTACTGCAAAGGTGCATTCTATATCTTAAAATAATTTCAGTTACAGCCATTGTGACATTAACATGCTTGTTTTTTGTTTTTTGCTATTCCTTTATAACTCAGTGCGACTATTTCAGGTTGAAAAAAACAACCATTACAGGACTAAAAATTCTTTATTTTGAGCAGGTTATGGAGCAGGCGGGGATTAGCAAAAATTCGAATATCCTCTCTCTTAATTTGCCTTTAGTCAGAAAAAAACTTGAAGCTCACCCCTGGATTGCTGAAGCTGAAGTCAGAAGAGCTCTTCCTGATAAAATAATCATAAAAATAACAGAGCATACTCCTTTGGCTGCTTTGAACCTTGGGCATAAATTTATTATGAATAATAAAGGCAAAATTTTTAAAAAAATGACATCCGAGGATCATTTTAATTTCCCGATAATAAACGGACTGAAATTATCAGATTTCAGTCTCATAAATAATCAAAAAAGTATACAGTTTTATTCGATTATGGATGTTTTACAATTGGGGAGACGGCCTGAGAGCATTTTAAGTTACAGATTCATGAAAAGAATAGAAATTGATCGAGAACTGGGGCTGACCATTTTTGCATCAATGGATGGATCTGACCGGCAAAAAAAAATTATGTTAGGCTATGATAACTACCTTGAAAAGTTTAAAAAAGTCGAAGAAATAATTTATTGCCTAAAAAAAAATTCCATGTTTTCAGACTTTAACACCATTGATCTTGTCAATCTGGACAGGGTTGTAGTCACTCCTGTTACCATTGAGCCGACGACATTAAAGATTAAAAAGGAGATTTAGAATGCATGGACAAAGTGACATTATTGTTGGCCTTGATGTGGGAACGACTAAAATTTGTGTGGTGGTCGGTGAAGTATCAAGTGATGAAATAAATATAATCGGTATAGGAACACATCCTTCAACAGGCCTGAAAAAAGGGGTTGTGGTTAATATAGAAGCGACAGTGGAATCGATTAAAAAAGCTGTGCAGGATGCGGAACTCATGGCCGGGTGTGAAATTTCGTCGGTTTATACAGGAATAGCCGGTGGTCATATAAGCGGTATGAACAGTCATGGCATTGTGGCAATAAAAGGGACTGAAATTACCAAAAACGATGTGGCCCGTGTAATAGATGCGGCTCGTGCAGTCTCGATTCCCATGGACAGGGATGTCCTTCATGTGCTTGACCAGGAATATATAGTGGATGGTCAATCAGGAATTTATAATCCCGTGGGAATGTCCGGAATCAGGATGGAGGTGAAAGTTCATATTGTTACAGCGGCTGTAACAGCTGTTCATAATATTATAAAATGTGCAAATAAAGCAGGGCTCGATGTCTGTGATATTGTGCTGGGGCCCCTTGCTTCCGGTGAAGCAGTATTAACCAATGAAGAAAAGGAGCTCGGTTCAGTTCTTATTGATCTTGGCGGCGGCATCACAGATCTGGCGGTTTTTTCCCTGAAAAATATCAATCACACATTTATTCTTGGTCTTGGGGGAAGTAATCTTACCAATGATATTTCCATAGGGATAAGAACCTCCATTGAGGAGGCTGAAAAAATCAAAACAGAATACGGAGCGTGTTACCCGGGAAGAATAAGTGGAGATGAAATTATTGAAATACATGGAACAGAGGGTCAAAAACCAAGAAAGCTTTCACGGCAGATACTTGGTGAAATTTTGCAGCCCCGCATGGAAGAGATTTTTCTGCTGATAAACAGGGAGATATATAACGCAGGAATAGAAGATGCAATTACATCCGGTGTGGTTGTGACCGGCGGCGGAGCGCTTTTAGAGGGTCTTCCTGAAATTGCGGAATCTGTTTTTCAGCAACCTGTCCGCCTGGGCAGACCCCAGGGGGTTGGGGGTCTTGTGGATGTAGTCAGCAATCCCATATATGCAACCGGAGTCGGGCTGGTTTTGTTTGGTGCAAAAAATCAATCTCAAAAAAAATTTGAAATACGTGGTTCAAATGCTGTTACCCGTATTATCAAAACTATAAAAGAATGGTTTAAGGATATAATTTAAGTGATTGTTCAGCTTCAGGTTATGATCTGATTAAATTATGAAAACTCGCGTATATAACACTTGAAGCTTGTTTGCAATCAGCATAGCTGAATAATTATTAATTTAAAAAAGTTCAAAATATGAACAATGTGGGTGAAATAATTTTTCATTTATGGAATTTACCAAAAATTGCTTGAAAACTTTTTCTAAAATTTGATTCAAGCTTATTAATATTTATCTTTGGGGGATGATACAAATGACTTTTACTAGTATGGAAGACGAAGGAACAGCAAAAATCAGGGTTATCGGAGTTGGAGGAGCCGGTGGGAATGCGCTTAACAACATGATTGACTCCAACCTTCAGGGAGTTCAATTTGTTGCGGCAAATACTGATAATCAGGCGCTGGCCATATCTAAAGCTGAAATTAAAATTCAGCTTGGAGAAAAAATCACAGGGGGTCTGGGTGCAGGGGCTAATCCTGAAGTTGGGCGGGAGGCTGCTTTGGAAAATGCAGCAGCAATAAGGGACGCTCTGGAAGGAAGTCATATGGTATTTATTACAGCCGGCTTCGGCGGTGGAACAGGAACAGGCGCTGCCCCTGTTATTGCTGAAATTTGTAAAGAGATTGGTGCTCTTACGGTTGCTGTGGTATCAAGGCCATTCTCTTTTGAAGGGAGCAAACGTTCGAACATGGCAAATGCAGGAATTAATGCATTAAAGGATATTACAGATACTGTAATAACAATTCCCAATGACAGGTTGCGAGGATACGCCCCCAAAGATGCGACCATGGTAGAGATGTTTAAAAGAGCAGATGAAGTCCTCCATGATTCAGTAAAGGGTATCACCGACCTGATTATGATTCCGGGTTTGATTAATCTTGATTTTGCAGACGTTCGAACCATTATGTCAAAAGCAGGACTTGCAATTATTGGTATCGGTGTTGGAACCGGAGAAAACAGGGCAATTGAAGCTGCTGAACGTGCCATATCCCATCCTCTTCTTGATGATATACCTGTTGCTGGTGCAAAAGGTGTTTTACTTAACATAACAAGTAATAAAAGCCTTACAATGGAAGAGATGTCCGAGGCATCCGAAAGAATACATAGTGAAGTGGGAGAGGATGCAGAAATAATATGGGGCACAGCAATAGATGAGAGTATACAGGATGAAATAAGAATTACAGTAATCGCAACAGGAATAAATTATCCTGGCTCAGAACCCTTGGATAAACATGCATCTAATATTGAAACAAGAGCACATTACGGCAGGACAAAACCATTAAAGAAATATGGGGATTTTCCGGCCAGGGGCAAAATAAGGGAACTTTCCATGGAAGAAAGGGAACGGGGTGTAACCTCCAAGCCTTTTTCATATTCTAAAGCGGCAGGGGAATCTGGTGGTTCTTATTACAAGGGATACAAGGGAATTGTTCTTGATGATGACAGTCTTGAAGTTCCTACTTTTTTAAGAAGAAAGGCTGATTAATCTCATATAATATAGATTTTAAAAATGCTTTTCCAGGATGTTTTCAGATCATGTTTAATAAAAATGGCCGGGCTTGAATTTGCAGGTAATATAATATTGATGATGGGTTATAATGATTTCTAAACGAGTAAAAAAAATGACATCCTTTATTGTAATGGATGTTTT
>JAUVKE010000411.1 GCA_030592105.1 Desulfobacteraceae bacterium | reverse complement strand
CCTGTTTAAATGGAGGTATAATAATGCTCCTGGGAGATCTTGTAAAAAGAAACGCAAAACTTTATCCGGATAAAACAGCTGTTATTTTCAAAAACTTGCAATATAGCTATAAAGAGCTGGAAGACAGGGTCAGCAGAGTTGCCTGGGGTCTGAGAGAAAACGGGATAAAAGCAGGTGACCGAGTGGGGGTTCTGGGCCGCCCTTCTTCACAATTTATCGAGCTGTACATTGCAATTCCGAAAATTGGCGGAATACTTGTACCGTTAAACTGCAGACTCACAGGACGGGAGCTTGAATATATAATTAATGATTCAGGGATAAAATGTCTTATTTCAGATAAAGAGTTTGCAGGCACAATTCAATTTAGCCAGCCTAAATTGCATTCCCTTACTTCTTTCTACGTTATTTCTGATAAACCCGATTTCATCGCTCCATATGAAGAATTAATATCATCTTCTTATCCTGAAACCTTTCCTGGGAAGATAAAGGATGATGATCTGGCGGTTCTCATGTATACCAGCGGTACAACAGGAAATCCCAAAGGTGTTATGCTGACCCATAAAAATTTAATGTCCATGTATATTTCAAGAATCATTGATCTAAAACTTGATAAAAACGATATCTATCTTAATTGCGTCCCGTTATATCATACTGCGGCTGAGTATGCTCTTGTTGTACTCTATGTGGGAGGGACTCTGATTATCCATGAAGATTTTGACCCTGAACATTTTTTAAAAGATATGGAAGCAAACAGAGTTACATTTTGCCTGGGTGTTCCTGCAATGGTTAATTTTCTTGTGCAGCATATGGAAAAAACCGGAGAAGATTATGATTTTTCCAGTGTTAAATTTTTTCTCTACGGAGCATCTCCCATGCCTGTGGCATTGCTTAAACAAGCTATGAAAACCTTTAATTGTGATTTTCTTCATTCCTACGGTTTAACAGAGGCAAGCCCTGGAGTCTCCCTCCTGATGCCAGAGGAACACGTTCTGGACGGGTCTGACAGCGAAGTAAAAAGACTTGCTTCCTGCGGGAAGGAGATATTCAATGTGGAAGTGAAGGTTGTAAATAAAGGTGGTGCTCCTGTAAAACCGGATGAAATCGGAGAAATTATTGTAAAAGGGGATAATGTAATGAAAGGATACTGGAAGCTCCCGGAAGAGACATCCATGGCCATAAAAAACGGCTGGCTTTATACAGGGGACATTGCAACCGTTGACAGTGAGGGGTATATTTTTATAGTCGACAGAAAAAAGGATATGATTATCAGCGGAGGGGAAAATGTCTATCCCAGGGAGATCGAAGAGGTTCTCTATACCCATCCCGACATTTTAGAGGCAGCAGTTATAGGGGTGCCGGATGACAAATGGGGAGAGACAGTAAAGGCATTTGTTGTGCTTAAAGATGGAAAACGGATTCTTGCCAAAGCTGTTATCGCTTTTTGCGCAAAGAATCTTGCCGGCTATAAAAAACCTGCCTGTGTTGAATTTATTTCAGTCCTTCCTCGGAACCCTGTGGGTAAAGTTTTAAAAAAAGAACTCAGGGAAAAATACTGGGAAAATCATGAAAGACAGGTGTAGAGACGCGATTAATCACATCTCTGCCATCACCAGGTTTGTCAAATATTATCACAACATCCCCACTTTAAATAATTAAATAAGGTGTCCCCTAAATAGCAGTCATTTACAGAACATTAAATATATCTTTCACAGAGACTGCTCCTTCTCTCAAAACTTTTACAGGATTAACTGTTACGTCAATTACCGTTGAGCCTGCGCCTCCTTTAAGTACTCCTGAATCAAGAATATATTCTGACTGATCTTTTATAGAAGAATCAAGATCTTCAATATTATAACATCCCGGATTGCCGGAGATATTGGCGCTTGTCCCTGTTATAGGCATATTTGCCGCATTAACAAGAGCCCTGGCTACCTTTTGTTCCGGCAGACGGATACCTATCTTTCCCGTACATGCATTAAGAATGGAAGGAATATTATCGTTTGCTTCAAAAACTATAGTTATTTGACCTGGCCAGAAATTTTTTATAATTTTTTTAGCCGCATCAGGAATATATTTCACAAGGCCTGCAACATCCTCTTCCTTTGCAACAAGTACAGAAACAGGTTTATTAAACATACGCTGCTTTATTTTAAAAATACTTTCCAAAGCATCCAGGTCAAAGATATTTACCCCAAGTCCATAAAGACACCTTGTTGGGAAAACGATAATTCCGCCATTCCTTATTTTAACAGCTGCCTTGTTTATTTTTTCAGGATCCGGATTTATCGAATTTATTTTTATTATTTTATTAATAACTTTTAAGCTTTTCTGCTTTTTTATCAACTTCTAAGGCCATCTCCTTTTTATACTCATCCAGCATCTTTCCAAGTTCAAGAACAGAAACTGCAAGTATCTGTACAGCAAGAATGCCAGCATTCTTTGCCCCTGGTTTGCCAACAGCCATTGTTGCCACTGGAACCCCTGGAGGCATCTGAAGTGTGGAAAGGAGTGCATCTATACCTTGCAGGCATGAAGAATCTATAGGAACGCCTATAACAGGAAGAATAGTATGAGCAGCGATAATTCCTGCAAGAT
>JAUVKE010000037.1 GCA_030592105.1 Desulfobacteraceae bacterium | reverse complement strand
CTTAGTGCAGCGTAGCCAAAAAATTGCGATTGTTTGAGCGAGGCACGAGCGAGTTTCGCAATTTTGGCGGAGCAAACTTAGAAATTCAAGAAATTTATTCGCAATAGCGGAAAAAACAATTAAACTTTCCGTATTTTCTTTTTTGCAAATTTCTAACCGGACACTACTGTATTGCTGTACATATTCGCTAAATAGTTACATTTTAACTACAATTTACTTAAAGTTTCAATGCAACAGATAAACATAAACCATGTAGGAGAAAACCGATGAGCCGACAAAACTTCCTTTTCACATCTGAATCAGTTACAGAAGGGCATCCTGACAAAGTAGCAGATGCCATATCAGATTCCATATTAGATGCAATTATCGCACAGGATAAAGCCTGCCGGGTTGCCTGCGAAACTCTTGTAACCACAGGAATAGCGTTTATTGCAGGAGAGATAACCACCAACTGCTATGTTGACATACCGCAAATCGTAAGAGATACAATAAAAAGTATCGGCTATAATTCTTCTGACATGGGTTTTGACTGGCAAACATGCTCTGTAATCACCAGCATTGACCATCAGTCCCCTGACATTGCCCAGGGAGTAAATGCAGGAGAAGGGCTCTATAAAGAACAAGGTGCCGGGGATCAGGGGATTATGTTCGGATATGCTTCAGACGAAACCCCCGAGTTAATGCCAATGCCCATATTGCTAGCCCACAGACTGACTAAAAGACTCGCTAAAGTAAGAAAAGATAATACCATTAATTTTTTAAGACCCGATGGGAAATCCCAGGTAACCATAAAATATGAGGAGAGCGTTCCAAAATATATCGAAACCGTTGTAATCTCGACCCAGCATACCCCTGATGTTTCTTACGATCAAATAAAAGAGGCTGTAATTGAAGAAGTTATAAAAAAAGTGCTTCCCCCTGATATGGTGACCCCTGATACACGTTTTCTTATCAATCCCACCGGCAAATTTGTAATCGGAGGTCCCATGGGCGATTGCGGCCTTACAGGACGCAAAATTATTGTAGATACCTACGGCGGCCAGGGAAGTCACGGGGGGGGATGTTTTTCAGGAAAAGATCCTTCCAAAGTCGACAGAAGCGCTTCCTACATGGGAAGGTATATTGCAAAAAATATTGTCGCAGCAGGCCTTGCAAAAAAATGTGAAGTTCAGGTCGCTTACGCCATAGGAGTTGCAGAGCCTGTCTCCATAATGATAGATTTAATGAACACAGGCGTTATTCCCAAAGAGGAGGTTAAAAAAATAATTGCCCAGGTTTTTGATCTGAGACCCACAGCTATAATAGAAAACCTGGACCTTTTGCGACCGATATATAAAAAGACTTCAGCTTATGGACATTTTGGCCGGAATGAGCCTGAATTTACATGGGAAAAAACCGATAAAGCAGAACTGATCAGAAAAAAAGCAGGGTTGTAAATTTCAAAAAAAAGTAGACCCGCAAGGAACCAAAAGCTGTATAAAAAGGAGAAATTAAAAATGTCCTTATTAAAACTGGACCCATCATTACCATATAAGATCGCCGATATTTCTATTGCAGATCTCGGTGAAAAAGAGATGAGCCTGTCGGAAAACGAGATGCCCGGCCTCATGGCTGTCCGGACGAAATACGGCCCAAAAAAACCTTTAAAAGGTCTAAAAATCATGGGGAGTCTCCACATGACCATTCAGACCGCCATGCTCATCGAAACCCTTAAGGAACTCGGCGCAGATTTAAGGTGGGCTTCATGTAATATTTTTTCAACACAGGACCATGCTGCTGCTGCAATTGCAAAAAGGGGATCTGCTGCTGTTTTTGCCTGGAAAGGTGAGACCCTGGAAGAATTCTGGTGGTGCACGGAACAGGCCCTTATATGGCCCGACGGGTCAGGCCCTGACCTTATTGTGGATGACGGAGGAGACGCAACCCTGTACGTACATCAGGGTGCACTCATTGAAAAGAATCCCTCCCTTCTCCACGAAGAATATACCTCCCTTGACATGAAATGTCTGATGGACCGTATTAAAATCAGCCATGGGACAGACCCCCAACGCTGGACTCAAATTGCATCAAAAATACTGGGCGTTTCTGAAGAGACAACCACAGGTGTTCACAGACTTTATCACCTGGCCAAAAAAAATGAGCTTCTTTTCCCTGCTTTTAATGTTAATGATTCAGTCACAAAATCAAAATTCGATAATCTTTACGGGTGCAGAGAATCCCTTGCTGACGGAATAAAACGTGCCACAGACATTATGATCGCAGGAAAAACAGCTGTGGTCTGCGGCTATGGTGATGTAGGCAAAGGCTGTGCCCAGTCTTTAAAAGGATTTGGAGCTCGGGTACTTATCACAGAAATCGATCCAATATGCGCACTCCAAGCCTCCATGGAAGGTTTTGAAGTGATTTTAATAGAGGATGCTGCTCCCCAGGGAGATATTTTTGTCACAGCAACCGGATGCTACCATGTAATCACCGGCAAACACATGCAAAACATGAAAAACGAGGCTATAATATGCAACATTGGTCATTTTGATAATGAAATTGAAATGAGTTATCTCACTGACAATCCTGATTTCAAAAGGGAACCTGTTAAGCCCCAGGTGGACAAATGGACAGGCAAATCAGGCAAATCCCTGATCATTCTTGCCGAAGGAAGGCTGGTCAACCTGGGCTGTGCAACAGGACATCCAAGCTTTGTAATGAGCAACAGCTTCACAAACCAGACCCTTGCCCAGATAGAACTTGCAACAAAAAAACATGAAAATAAAGTTTACACCCTTCCCAAAACCATTGACGAAGAGGTGGCGCGGCTGCACCTTGACAGACTCGGTGTAAAACTCTCGAAACTCACACAGGAACAGGCTGACTACCTGGGAGTACCTGTGGAGGGTCCATATAAACCTAAACAATACAGATATTAAAAAAACCGGGGGTAACTATTCAGCGAATATATACCTGTTGCTTATCTTAAACAAGCGACGCTGAATAGTTTCAACCGGGCCCGGTTTTAATATCAGCCATTTTGGGATATAAGATCACCCCGATTTTTTTAATCTTTTTTTATTTTTCCTGAGTTTACGCTTTTCAATATCCTCCTTGTACAGGTGAGGATAATGGCGTTTCCAGCGTTTGTGAAACCAAAACCACTGCTCAGGATATTCCCGCACAACACCTTCAACCACACGGGTTGTTTCCTGTGCGTACAGATGCAGATGAGCTTCCACTTCATCTTCTTTAGTCATTGTTAAAGGGGGTTTAACCATTAAAGTAAACCCTCCATCACTTTTTCGTATACAAAATATCGGCAGAACAATACATTTAAATCGCCTGGCAAGGATTGAAACAACAGGAGTTGCTGTTGCGATTTTATCATAAAATAATACATCCACCCCCTGGGAAATCTTTGTGGACTGATCCACCATCAGTGCTACTGCCCCCCCTTTTCTAAGGCTTCTCGCCATTTTACGAAGGGCACCTTTTTTATCAATCATAATATTACCGGATCTTGTCCTAATCCTGTGGATTAAATTATTTAAAAAATTTAATTGAATCCGTCTTGCAATTAAAAGAACTGATAAACCAAAATAATATGAAACGAAACTGACCCCCAGTTCCCAGTTCCCAATATGAGCAGAGTATAATATTATTCCTCTGGAGCTGTTTAAAGCATCCATCAGATATCTTTCACCGGTTACTTCAACCCATTTAACTAAAGCAGCCTTATCCATAAAGGCCATCTGGAATATTTCCAGGATGGTAACCCCAAAATTTTTAAATATATCCCTTGCAAGAATACGAATCTTTTCGCGGGAAAAATCAGGATAAGCAAAACAAAGATTTCTAAAAACAATACGACGATGCCTCCGGTCAAAGATATAAACAAACAAGCCGAGGAGCTTACCTGCAAAAATAATTTTTTTATGCGAAATGCCCCCGATGAACCTGGAGAGTAATCCATGCTTTTTCATATATCCACGTACCTTTTCATTTCCTTCCATTTATATTGACAAAACTTGATAAAATTAATATATTTTAAGGATGCTAATATTATTAAAGGGAAGCTTTACAACGCCTGTGGGACGCCATAGAGAAACAACTGAACACACTTTATACAAAAAATCACCAGACGTCTAATTAAAAATAACAGCATGCTTAAATTTTTAAATTTTTTAAATCGGAGGAAATATGAAAAAAAGTTCATCTGTTCTACTTAAAATTCTTTTCGGCATAATTTCTGTATTTTTTGCCACAAGTCTTTATGCAGCAACAGACGTTGCAGATCTCATAAAAATGGAAAACAAGGCCTATTCCAAACACAAAAAAGGAATAGCCGAATTTTCGCATAAAAAACATTCAGAAGATTATAAGGTAGGATGCGGCGAATGCCACCATGACGCAGATAATAAACCCCTTAATTCTCTAAAAATGGGGGATGAGGTCCAAAACTGCATTGAATGCCATAAAAAACCCGAATATATTACAGGGAAAAAGGCAAAGGGGCTGTCAAAGGCAGATAAGATGGAGTATCATGGAAACGCAATGCATGCCAACTGCAAAGGATGCCACAAAAAATTCAATAAAGATAAAGGGTTAAAATCAAAAGATCCAGGGGCTGCACCCACCACATGTAAAAGTTGCCACCCCAAAAAGGCACAATAATTTATCTGGCAGGTAATTAAAGCCCAATTACCTGCCCGCTTCTATTTTATAATAATTCGCATTCCGAACAACCGCTTTTGCCCAATCGGGCGTACCAAGCGCATGAATGTGGGAATATGTGGCAAAAACATTTTTCATGCAGACTCCATCCCTTTTATCGACCAAACCGGTTCCTCTTTCCATGGAAAATACCAGTTCAGCACCTAACCCTGGGTTCCACTTTAAAACCTTTGAATAGTGAAATTCATGCCCCCTTAAGGTGGTACCCACCTTAAAAAACGGATTTTCCTTTTTAACTATAATTTTTGTATATCCGTGCCCCTGGGGCTTTTGAAAAAGTCCGAAAGTAAGTGGTAAAATGGCGGACATTTTGTGACTTACGCCATCAATAACCATTTCTTCTCCCAAAAACATAAGACCGCCGCACTCCGCATATATGGGGAGTCCGGCCATGGCAAGGTTCTTTAAGGCATTTAAAAAGCCCCTGTTCCCGGCAAGTTTTTCAGCATGTGTTTCAGGAAAACCGCCACCAATATAAAGGGCATCCAGATCAGGAATTTTGGTGTCTTTTAAGGGACTTATAAAAACGATCTCAGCCCCTGCAAGCTTCAGAGCTTCCAGATTTTCAGGATAGTAAAACTGAAAAGCAGAATCTTTACAAACACCTATTAAAGGCTTTGCTTCTGTTTCATCTTTATTCTTTTTTCCTGTTTCACCGGCAAAATCTCCCAAAGGAGAGCTGGAGATAATTTTTTCCGAGTCCAGGGCACAAACTGCTTTACCCGAAATTTCTGTCAAAGCATCAAAATCAATATAGGTTTTTGCTATTTCTGCAGCTCTACCCAGAGAATTAGCAGCCCACAGATGTTCAGGCGTGGGCACAAGTCCCATGTGCCTTTCAGGAAAAATATTTGCACTTAATTTAGGCAAGGCCCCCACAACTGGAATACCGCAATACTGCTCAATGGTCTTTCTGAGTATTTGCTCATGCCTGTTCCCTGCAACCCTGTTTAATATTACGCCCTGGATGCTCACATCAGGATCAAAACAGATGCAGCCTAAAACAGCGGCCCCCATTGTTCTGGTGGATTTTGTACAATCTATGCAGAGTATAACAGGCAGGCCAAGAAGCTTAGCCAGTTCAGCAGTACTGGTACTTCCTGTTGCGTCGATACCGTCATAAAGTCCCCGGTTCCCCTCTATAACGGCAAAGTCTGTATCCAAGGTGTGATGATTAAAGGATTTAAAAATGGTCGATTGGTTTATGAGAAAAGTGTCCAGATTATAACATGTCCGACCGGCCGCAAGGGATAACCAGCCAGCATCTATGTAATCAGGGCCCTTTTTAAAGGGAGCAATTTTTTTTCCTGACTTACTCCATGCGGCAACAATTCCTATGGATATTAATGTTTTACCTGAACCGCCCCGAAGGGCTGAAATAATAAACCCGGAAGGCTTAGAATTCTGTTCACCTTTTTCAACTACAGACCTTGTAAATTTCATAACAAAAAAGATCAGTTATAGATTTCCATACTTTAGCTGAAAATCCATATCCCTTTACCTTAAAAATTAAAATCATGCAAGGTCAAAATCGACAAGGCCTGAAGCTGATACACGCCTTTTTTAATTTTCATCTTCGGCAGCAGCCTGTTTTCCCATGCCCTTAAGGCCAATCATTGTGGTGCTGCCGCTTGACCAGTATTCCAAAATTTCTTCCCTTACCATCAGGTTTACAAGATTTTTAATGTCTCTATTTTTTTCATCTGGAAGCATCTTGTAAAAATCTTTTAAATAAAATTTTGATTTTGTTTTTAATTTTTTTGTTAGTCCCTCGACTATAATTTTTCGGGCTGCGTCCTTATCCATTTTTTCCCCTTTTTTAAATAAGGAACCGAAAAAATAAAATCCCGGCTCCTTATATCTCAATAATTACTAGAACTTGAAGTTAGTGGTCTGACGCCATGTATAATACGCAGGATCACGGAAATCATCAATAAGATGATGGGTAAATTCAAGTTCACATTTTTCAAAGAATTTTTCCCATCCGATTCTCTCAGCCCATTCACCCAGACGCTCATACTTATTTGCGTCATTTGCATAGGTTTCCACGATTTTCTTAATTACTTTGGTCATGGTTGGCCAGCGAGGCATTTCATTGGGAATAAAAGCAACAACAACCTTGGAAAATTTAGGATTGCTGATTCTGTTTGAAACTTTACCCCCGGCCATAATTACAATACCATCTCCCAAATCGTCTGCCAAAGGCATGGAAGGACACATGGTATAACAGTTACCGCAAAACATGCACCTTTCATTTTTAATAGCAACACTGTTTACCTTTCTTCCATCAGCAAGCTCAACCTTTGCCGGTTTAATAGCAGCTGTGGGACATGCAGCTATGGCAAGGGGAATTTCGCACATCTTATCAAGGTATTCATGATCCAGCATGGGGGGTTTACGGTGATAACCAAGAATAGCAATGTCAGAGCAATGTACAGCACCACACATGTTCAAGCAGCAGGCCATGGAAACACGAAGATGGGCAGGAAGCTTCATGTTTGTAAAATCATCGAAGAGAACATCCATTGTAGCCTTAACTGTACCAGAGGCATCAGTTGCAGGTGTATGGCAGTGAATCCACCCCTGGGTATGTATTATATTAGTGATTCCTGCGCCTGTACCGCCAATGGGAAACTTATAACTGCCACCTTCAAATTTTCTGCTCAAAAGGTCCTGCTTTAAAGGATCAACCTTATCCTTGGCGTCTACCATGAACTCTATGTTATTTCTTGTAGTAAAGCGCAGATGACCGTCACAATGTTTATCTGCTATTTCACAAAGTTCACGGATATGGGTAACTGACATAAGACGGCATCCGCCGACCCTTATAGTATAGACTTCATCTCCTGTCTCTGAAACATGCACAAGAACACCAGGCTCAAGGATTTCATGATACAGCCATTTACCCTTATTCTTCGCTATTACAGGAGGATAAAATTCATCATATTTTCTAGGACCGATATCTGTAATTCTGTCTTCCATCGGTTTATCAGGATTATAACCTGAAGATATAAATGCCATTTTGTTCCTCCTTATCTTTGATGATATTTTCTATATTCAGTAACATCACGATCCCAGCCACCTTCAACTTCATCCTCTTTCCAAAAGATGTAGGGATTGGATCTTGGTTCAATAACATGCTGGGGTACAGCTTTAATTCCGGTTGCGGTAAGCAGGGCCTGGAAACCCTGACGTTTTATTAACTCACCAAGACGCTCACGGTTTTTACCCTCTTCCATCCACCAGTCCCAAATACTTTCGATTACTTCCTTGATCTCATCATAAGGCTCTTCCACCTTAATAAAGGGGACAAGGAGGGAACCCATCTGTGCTCCGTCAAGGATAGGAGCTTTAGCCCCAACAAGTATGGAGAGCCCTCTGTCATTACCGATTCTAAGTGCCCGGGGCATAACATTTATGCAGTGCATACATCTTGTACACTCAGGGGTATTGATCTCAAGTTTTCCACCTTCATAGCGCATGCAGTCTGTGGGACAAAGGCCAATAACCTCTTTCTGGATATCAAAAGGACCCCAGTCACGGCCGGAATGTGCGCCGGCATTTGAAGGAATCTCTCCAGCAATGTATGCTTTTACAGCTTCCTGATCGATACGGATATCATCTTTCCATGTTCCAATAAAAGACATATCTGATCTGGCAATGGATGCTACGCAGCAATTGGGGCACCCATCAAATTTGAATTTGAATTTATATGGAAAAGCAGGACGATGAAGTTCATCCTGATATTCATTTGTAAATTCATGACAAATGGCCTGGGTGTCATAACAGGCATACTCACAGCGAGACGACCCTATACAATCAGATGGAGTTCTAAGATTGGAACCTGACCCTCCAAGGTCCTGATTAAAAGTGTGGGTCAATTCATGAAAAATCTCTTCAAGCTGTGGAGTACTTGTACCAATAAAAATAATATCACCGGTGGAACCATGCATATTGGTTATTCCACTCCCACGGAACTCCCACAGATCGCAAAGCTGTTTTAAATACTCTGAAGTATAATATTTTCCAGCTGGCTGGCTAATACGCATTGTATGAAAATGTGCGACACCAGGAAACATCTCAGGCTGATCGCAGTATCTGCCGATAACACCGCCGCCATAACCGAACACGCCTACTATTCCGCCATGTTTCCAATGGGTTCGGCCATGTTTAAAAGAAAGCTCAAGGACGCCAAGCAAATCTTCCACAGCATCAACTGGAGTTTGAAATTCAACGCCTTTTTCATTTTTCGCTCTTGATACAGCTTCCTGTTTGAGATCAGATACGAAACTTGGCCATGGGCCTGATTCAAGCTGATCCAACAAGGGAGTTTCATGTTTTGCCATTATTTTACCTCCATTAATTTAATAAATCTTAACCTTTAATACTTAAAGGTCATCTCCTCTCACCAATATATACAAATGACTTCTGTATAGCTTCGTCGTAAATAGGTTTAATTTAAATAGATTTATATAAAAGCTATTTAAATATTTGTCAATAAAAAAGGATTTCTAACATTTGATCAGACAAAAATTACACAGGTAAATTTTCGTTTCTTATGACTTACAGGTCTTTCTTATTACATTGTAAAGTATGTCCCCATGCTCATCAATGAAGTCCTTTATAACGTCGACATCCGGTGAAAGCCTGTTATATGACTCAAAAAGAGACTGCAACGAATCGTGCAGACCTTCTTTGGTAATATTCAATAAATATTTTGCAAAACAGATATCAACTGAATCATTTAAACAAGAGGGAACAGATTTCAGGGCAAGCCCCTGAAACAACCCATTTAAGGCTCCCTGCACAGCAATCTTATCCAGCCATACTGTATTCCCAACCCCATCAAGCCTGTCAAGACGCATCCTCATTGAAAGATTTATAAAGAACAGATAAAGGGCATCAAGCATTACTCCAGAATCGATGGGACAACCATCAGCATTTTCAAGCATGGGTGCGTATTGCCTTGCTGTCACAAGCCTTAATGAGACCTTATCCTTCTCCTTTTTAATAACAAAATCTCCTGCAGCATGGTGCCATGGAAAAATCTGTTCAAAAGTTTCCATATTGTAATAATACGTAAGAATCTTCCCCACCTGGGTGTGGAGCTCAAGGGTATCTTCAGTGGTGAGAAAAAAATCATCCTTTCCCTGATTCCAGACCTTTATATTCCTTTTATCCCCTTTTGAAACATGAAATTCATTAAAACCTTTAAACCATTGCCCCAAAAACATTATCATGCTCTTATGGGTAGTATTTACACAAACCTCCCCAATTCCGTAAACCCTGGGCAGATAAGCAAAGGAAAAATCATTACCAAGTCTGTTTAAAATATCATATTCCCTTTTTATACAGCTTTTGCCTCCATCGGATATTGCACAGTTCAACACAAAGATCAGAATATTTTTATCCAGCTTAATCTCCACCCTCGCAGGGTGATAGAACTGGCCATGTTTTTCCAAAAAAATATTAACTTCCCTGATCCCTTTAACATCTATATCATGCTTAAGGTGATCTAAAGCAGCCTGCAGAATGATTTTAAATCCATCTTTTTCTAAAAAAGAAGTGACTGCGCAAAAATAATCTCCATAGGTAATCTCAGAAGCAATATCCTTTTCGGGATTTTCAAGAAACGCCTCCCTGCCAAGGGGTAATTGAGCATTCCACAAATCATTCCCCTTTGTCACCTGGCAATTTTCATCGGATAAAAAATAATTGAACATCAATTTTCAAAGGCTTTATGCCTTACTCCTGTGCTGATTTATCTCTTCTAATATCTGGGGCGCCACCTCATAACCAAGTTCGACAGCCCTGTCACAATGTTCAATTGCCTTGGAATTATCCCCTTTTTCAAGGTATGCTATGGCCAGATTATTATGGACCAGAGAAAAGTCAGGTTCTATTTTAAGAGCTTTTTTGCCCGCCTCAATACTTTCATGAACCAGCCCTTTCATCAAATAGGCAGAGGCAAGGGTCGTATATGCCTGAATAAAATTTGAATTAAAGGTAATAGCTTTTTGTAAAGAAGTTATCCCTTCGTCAATATCCCCTTTTTGAATCTGCACAAAACCTATATTCCCATAACCTTCGGCAAAGCCGGCTCTAACCTTTACAGCCTGTTGATTATATGCAAGGCAACTGTCAACATCCCCCCTTTGAAGACATATCCCCCCAAGCTGCACATAGGCTTCTGCCATATTGGGGCTGCAGTCAATGGTTTCAATAAATTCTTTTTCCGCTTCATCATATTCTTTTAATCCCATAAGGGCCACAGCAAGATTATAATGGGAAAGCCCGCACCCGGGGTTTACCGCAAGGTTTTCTTTTTGGCTTGCAATATACTCATGCACATTTTTTGGTTTTTCCATACTCTAATAAATTCCTATTTCAATATTAAAAACTTTTTAAAATAAATATTCCAGCTATAACCCACCCAAAATATTTTTTTAGAGCCTATGAAATACTACCCCTCCCTTTTATTCTGCGGGGAAGAATCTTTAGTAAAAAATATATATTTACCTTATATTCACTAAAGGGCAATATTTTTTATAATTCTAATACCAATCTTAATAAGTATATAATATTTATACGTTCAATTGCAACAACCTTTTACTTGACATGGGAACGTTGTTTTTCTACATTCATATGTATATAGATTTTCCAGATTGGTTTTAACTTTGGCCATTAGATGCCGGAACTGAGTCTATTGCGAAAATTAGAACTGAGCTCAGATTTTCTTATAAATTGTAAAATAATATATAGCCTATTACATATAAAGAAAGGATGCATATGATTTCAGGATGTTACACCGCATTGATTACGCCGTTTAACAAAGAAAGTGTTGATTACAACGGCCTCAAAAGCCTTGTTGACTTCCAAATTAAAAACGGCATTACCGGTATACTGGCTGTAGGTACCACAGGGGAAAGCCCCACCCTTTTGTGGGAAGAGCATAACAGAATTATAGAAGAGATAGCTGCTAAGACAAAAAATAATTGCCCCTGCATAGCAGGTACAGGGAGCAATAATACAAAAGAATCTATTAATGCAACAAGACATGCTGCCAAAGCAGGAGTAGATGCAGTACTACTGGTGGATCCATATTATAACGGGCCTAGCTCCCTTGAAATTCGAAGGGAATATATTGAGCCTGTGGCAAAAACATTTCCGGAGATAGAGATTATCCCCTACATCATACCGGGGAGAACCGGAGCTCAGCTGCTTCCTGAGGATCTCGCCATACTAAACAGCACCTTTAAAAATATCAATACTGTTAAAGAAGCAACAGGGAATATCGACAACATGAAACAGACCAGAAAATACTGCGGGCCTGATTTCACAATTATGTCGGGAGACGATTCCATGACCTTGCAGATGATCACCGATGCAGATATAAAAGCTTCGGGAGTAATCTCAGTGCTGTCGAATATTATCCCTGGCCATGTCACTAAAATAGTAGAATTGCTGACAAACAAGGAAGTTGAAAAAGCCGGAGAAATTTTATCAGCAGTGGAGCCCCTTTATGAACTCGTAACCGTAACAACCAAAGAGATAACCAAGCATGGGGAGGTTACCTGCCGCGCCAGAAATCCACTTGCTGTAAAAACCCTGATGTCCATCCTTGGAATGCCTTCCGGAGGATGTAGAAGACCATTGGGTAAAATGACCAAAAATGGTATTAATCAGGTACTGGAAACAGCCCGCAAAGTTCAGAAAAAAAACCCTGAGGTATTCAAGCCTGTGGAAGATTTTTTCGAGGTTGATGTAAAAGCCAGATTGAATGATTCTGAAAATTGGAAGGATCTGTATTACGATAAGTATTAGAAATTAAATTTAAAATGCTATAGATTTTCAGATAATAAATCGGGTAATTATCTGAAAGTCTATAGCTCAGTAAAACAGTTAGGCAAAACAGGGTTGACTATTTGACTTTATCCAGCCAGGGCTGGTGGTTATTCTTTTTCCCCTGGACCGGAAGCCCCTTTTTTAACTTAAAACTTTCCTTCTTAAATAATAACCCATCCAGCCATTTCATTCCGAATTCCAGCAAAGCTATTTCATCTTCTTTTATTTTCCGAACCGTTGCCTCATCAATATCATAACGATCTAAAAAAGAACTTTCAAAAACAAAATATTTGAACTTTTCTATATTATTACTGACAAGAAAGAACATTTTCTTACTCTGTT
>JAUVKE010000381.1 GCA_030592105.1 Desulfobacteraceae bacterium | reverse complement strand
TTTTCAGGATTAAGGCCATGGGCTTTAAGCAAAAAGCGAAAAACAACATCAGGACTCAATCCCTGGGCATGCAGGTAAATCCGCCTGCCTTTAAGATCCTGCCAGGTATGTAGGTTTTGGTTGCTTACAAGATAAAGATTGCCCCATATAGTTATAGCCGCCATTTTATAAGGAACCCCTTTATTATATAATTTTGCCCCCATATTAGTTGGCACAATAATAAAATCAACCTCGCCTGAGATGGCTTTGGCAGAGATCAGATCAGGGGATCTGACGGATTCATATTCAGCAAAAACATTTTCTCCCAAAATTGGGTGTTCCACAAACATTTTGATCATGCTTATGGTACTATGTCCGTCAACTGCTGCAATTTTCAGACGTAATGAACCCTGCCGGGAAGAAGCCACGGCAAATTCTGATATCCAGGCAGGATTTAAGGAAAAAAAAAGCAAAAAAACCACAGTTAATTCGGTTATTCTGCCGCCGACTGTTAAATAACAATCTCTTTTTTTCATTTTTTCGGAGATTCAGGAAATCGGTACCCTTCCATGAGTATAATTTCCAGTACGCCCTCAGGAGTTTCCAGCAGGACTTTTTTTACCAGGGCATTAAGTATGGCCCAGTTTTTTTCTTTTTCCTGCGGCAAAGCCTTTCCTGCCAAGATTTTATTCAAAAATATTTTTACTTTTTTCACCTGTTTTTCGGGGATGAGTTTAAATTTATCATAAACCGCTTTTACTGCTTTTCCTGTATCTTTGCGCTGAAACACCATCACATATTGACCGCGTTGTTTCGGTTTTAAAGAAGGATCAATCACCAGGTCGTAAGCATTGATTTCATCCCGGCCGTAAAATGCCCGTGCTCCTGTGATGTATGAAGCAACGTCAACAAGATCACCGGCAGCCATTGCGGAAACACGGATTTGCCCCCGTTGAGGGATACTGTTCGGATAAAGAGCATCCATGGCCTTTTTTGTAAGCATATATCCGGCAGCCATGCTGGGACAGATATGACCACTGTAAAGAGCCACATCGGTCAATTTAATAGTAAGCATGTTTGACCCTTCGGGCATTGAACCTACCACCACGGCCATGGGATCAATTATCAGAATTTCAGGTGCCTGACTGTAAAATTCAGGCCATGGATTGGCTATCATGGAATAAGCACTTGTTGATATTGCTGATAACGTAATTACAATTATTGTTACTAAACACTTTTTTAACATAATAAATCCTTTTAAAATTCAACTTTGAGGCCGGCCAGGACATTCAGACCAGGCTCATAAAGGTAGCGTTTGTGCAATTTTAAATGATCATGATATTTTTTATCAAAAAGATTTTCAACATTTAAAGTAAGGGTAATGTTCTCAAAATAACCGGCCGGCAGTTTCATCCCTGTTCTGATGTTGAAAACGCAGTAGCCTGCTGTATCTTCCTCCCCTGGAGCCGTGTGATCCTGCTTGTCAAAGAATTGGCCTTCCATTTCCAGCCAGTACTTTTTTTTGCCGTTCTCCAGATGGAACCTTAGACCTGCCAAACCATTTAAAGGCGGAATGTCGCTTAAATAATCATCGGTGTCGGCATCTTCACCGATAACATAGGCTATGTTGCCGAAAAGCGTCAGCCATGTGAGAAGATCATGCTCGGCGGAAACTTCAAAACCGTAGAGTTCCGCATCGCTGATATTGATATACATTTCCTTTGGCTTGCCCATCCACATCTCACCGGCAAACACCCTCGTATCTATAAAATCTTTGACCCGGTTATAATAAATATTAAACATGCCCCTGGATTTATGATAATTGAGTTTAGTGCCCAAATCAAAATTATATGAATATTCCGGATCAAGCTCCGGGTTTCCCCAATAAACCGACTCTGCCCCCCAGCGGATGGCATACAGCTCCATAACCGTCGGCGCCCTGAAGCCTGAATTGGCATTTGCCGTAAGATGAATATTGGAGCTCAATGCATACAAAAGCCCCACATTATAAGTAAAAGCATCGAATTTTTCGTCAGACACCTCGATATTATCCAATTGTTCCACAGGCCCTCCCGAGGTGTAATTTACCATTTTAAATGGCATGTCCTCGCTGGACATTTCAATATGATCATATCTGCCCGCAAGGGTCAGGGTGGTTTTATCACCGATAAAAACTTCATCCTGAGCAAAAATGCCATAAAAATCAGTCTCTGCGTCCGGTATCGGCTCAAAATCTATCTGTTTTTTTTGCTGATCACCTGCAATCGCAAACATCTTTAATGTTTCGTCTGAACTTGATGTTTCATGTGAATAAGTAAAACCTGTAAGCAGCCTGTGGTTTTCTTTTATATTTATAAAGGTATGCATGTTTACACCGGTTGAGTGCGTATCCACATGGCTTGTTTTTAAAGAATACATCGGCTGATCATCTGAAAATGCCTTTCCGTCAACAGTTCTTTCCTGCTCTGTATGGAAAACCTTAAAATGAACGGAATCAAAAAAACCTATATTTTTTCCATCATAGGCTAATTTATAGGTCTGGTTATCGTACTCGGTAAAATGAAAATAAGGAGAATTCGGTTTAAAGGTGACTCCCATATCATCAATCTCGTTATCCCTTATCTCCACGGTTACAAAATGATCTGTATTAAAATAATAATGGGATTTAAAATCAAAAGACTGGTTTTTAAATTGTGAATTGTTCACTTCATCTCCAGCGCCATCCTCATAATTGTCATTATCCCGGCCTGAAGCGCCCAGCATAAAGTCAAATCCGTGCCCGCCTCCGCTCAAGCGGTAGCGACCGTACCAGCCTTCGTCAACTGAAGAATAGATCCCTTCCGCCACATTGCTGAAACTCCATTCATCTTTAAGCGCAAAACCGGGCTTTTTGGTAATGATATTTATCACGCCTCCCAAAGCATCGGTGCCGTACAAGACCGAAGAAGGGCCCTT
>JAUVKE010000439.1 GCA_030592105.1 Desulfobacteraceae bacterium | reverse complement strand
TTTTTTTTCGCAATATGCTCCACAATTAACTTATCTACAAATGTTCTGCCGAGTTTTATATCTGTGGCCATCTCCACCAGAGCAAACTGGTTTGCCTGGGATTTTGGGATCGATTTTCCTGCACCAGAATGTTTTTTATAAATTTCCATAACCTGTTCAAGAACATATTCTGCTTTGCTCACAGCCCAAAGGGCAGTAAAGAGCCGTTCCTGCTGCAATTTTTCCATCATCATCTTGAAACCGCCCCCTTTTTCACCCAGGGTATTTTTTTTGGGGATCCTGCAATTTGTAAAAAAAAGTTCAGCAGTGTCCTGGCTGTGCATACCCAGCTTGTTCAATTTATTCCCTCTTTCAAATCCCGGGGTCCCATCTTCCACAATATACAGGGAGATAGCCCCATATGGATTCTCTATTTCAGGATTTCTCGCAGCAACAACGACGATCCCACAATTTATTCCGTTTGATATGAATATTTTTGCCCCATTTATAATAACCGCATCACCATCATCAACAGCAGTAGTCCCCATAGCGGCAAGGTCACTCCCCACATCCGGTTCTGTCATGGCCAAAGCCGTGATTATTTCACCTGAGGCACACCCTGGAAGATATTTTTTTTTAATTTCGTCGGAGCCGAATGTGAATATATACGGAACAAAAACATCGCTGTGCATAAAAACCCCCAATCCGGATTGATTGGTTTTTGAACATTCTTCCATCAAAATTACAGAACAAAAAAGGTCGTAGCCCGATCCTCCATATTCCGTGGGAAGAGTTGTGCATAAAAGTCCCTCTTTTCCCATTATTTTCCAAAAAGATTGGGGAACTATTTTTTCTTTTTCCCACTGCTCTATATTGGGGGTGATCTCTTTTTTAACAAAATTCTGTACACGTTTTCTAAATAATTTATGTTCCTGCGTATATTTTATTATATCCATTTTTCCCTCTCATTTAAAATTTAAAAATATATGTAAATTTTTAGGAGAATATATAGTATTCCCCATAAGAGTTAATCGGTTGATGAATAAGCAAAAAATTAGAATACAATGCTTGACCAACTGTATGAAAAGTTACAAAATATAACATTAAATTATTATATCATGATTATGTCAAGAATAAGCTAAATAATTCCTGAAAAAGGGAGAGAATAAATATGTGGGCTATGGTGGCAAAAGAGACAGGCGCCTCAGATGTTCTGACGCTGGTAAATATTGAAATTCCGATCCCGGGGGAGGGCCAGGTTCTTGTGAAAGTGGAAGCCTGCGGAGTATGCAGGCACGATATTCTGGTACGACAAGGAATTTTTCGGCAGAATGTAAGTTATCCTGTAATCCTGGGGCATGAAATATCAGGAAAAATTGTTTCGACAGGAAAAAAATTAAAAAAATTTAAAACCGGCGACAGGGTTGTATGCCTTCCATGGAGTAATTTATGCCGCGTATGTAAATACTGTCAAACAGGGAGAAATGCTTCCTGTCCGGATGCGATTTTAATCGGTGATACAGGTTTGAACGGAGGATATGCAGAATATGTGATCATTGACGAATACAATCTTGTGAGCCTTCCTGACCAGGTACCCTATGATGAAGCTTCATTTATATCATGTGCCATAGGTACGGTTTTTAACGGAGTAATAGATATTGGAAAGGTAACGCCCCGTGATACAGTGCTGGTGACCGGTGCAAACGGCGGGCTTGGAATTCATGCAATACAGCTTGCACTCCTTTCAGGCGCAAGGGTTATAGCCCATGTTACTTCTGCTGACTCCATGGATGAGCTTCGTAATTTTGGCGTTGATAAAGTTGTTTTTACAGACCGGGGGGAAGATTTTTCGCCAATAATCGATGAGCTTACCAATGGCAACGGGGTTGATGTGGCCATAGATTGTGTTGGCACGCCCACTTTCAGACCTGTATTAAAGAGTATGGCACAATATGGACGCTGGGTTTTTTGCGGGCAGGTAACAGGGGATTTTGTTAAATTCAGCCCTGCACAAATTTTTTTAAAGGGGATAAATCTGCTAAGCACATACGGTTCAACCAAAGATCATTTGGAATCATCCGTCAGACTTGTAAAAGATGGTAAGATCAAACCTGTAATCGCAAAAAGATTTTCCTTTGAAGATGCTAAAGCTGCCCATGATGCCTTGGAAAACGGCGGGAACGCAGGAAGAATTGTCCTGACAATTTCCGGGGAAAACCTGTAATTTATGTAACTATTCAGCTAATGCGGCAAAGCCGCAGTTGTTAGTACCTTTCTCCTGGTTTTCTGTCACAAAAAACAAGAAAGTCGTTATATGATATCAGTTCTCAGTTATCAGTAAAAGCATATCAATATAAATTTGTGTTCTTAATTCTCCACAAGAACCTTTTGAATATTGCCGAAACCTGGCAAAATCTTTTTCTGAATCTCGTTCCTAACC
>JAUVKE010000225.1 GCA_030592105.1 Desulfobacteraceae bacterium | reverse complement strand
AGGGAATTCCGGTTTTAGATATGATGAAGGTCAAAAATCATCTTAAAAAAACAGGGTCACGCTTAATAGGCCCCAATTGTCCTGGGATAATAACACCTGGAGAATGCAAAATCGGAATAATGCCTGCTCCCATTCATAAACCCGGGGGTCCCATCGGTGTGGTCTCCCGGTCAGGAACCCTGACATATGAGGTTGTTCACCAGTTAACCTTAAAAGGTATAGGCCAGACAACATGCATAGGGATCGGAGGCGATCCTGTAAACGGCACAAACTTCATTGACTGCCTTGAGGCATTTCAAAAGGATCCTGAAACCAAAGGTATAGCCATGGTTGGAGAGATCGGAGGGAGTGCTGAAGAAGAAGCAGCAGATTATATTAAAAAGAATGTTACAAAACCTGTGGTCGGTTTTATTGCAGGATTAACAGCGCCTCCGGGAAGACGCATGGGACATGCCGGAGCCATAATCAGCGGGAAAAGCGGAACAGGTCAGGCAAAAGTAACCGCCATGAAGGAAAACGGAATTCATGTATGTGAAAACCTTGGGGAATTTGGGGATCTGTGCGCTGAGGTTTTTAAGATATAGTTACATATGAATTTTTATTTTTAAAATCTACATTCCAAAACGGAGATGAATTATTTTATCTCCGTTTTAAATTTTCTTGCCTTGAACAGATATTTAGTATACCGTTATTAAAAATGGTGTTGATCGTATCTGCCGTACATTGCCTGGTCATAATATTATGATCATTTATTTAACCCCCTGGTTAATCATAAAAATACCCAAAGCCATATCATGAATATAAAAAGATCTAATTTTGCGGGTACCTGGTATCCGGACAACCCCCTGGACTGTGAAAAGGAGATCAAACAGTTTTTACAGGAAGGGAAAAATGAAAAACCGCCAAACACGAATTTTATTGCCGGAATTGTCCCCCACGCTGGATGGTTTTTTTCAGGGAGCATAGCCTGTAACGTGGTGGATGCTTTAAAAGGCGGGCCCCCTCCGGATATTGTTGTGATTTTAGGGATGCATCTTTCACCGGACTCTCCAGGATACATTCTCCCGGACGGAACGTGGGAAACACCATTTGGTGATCTTTTAATTGATAATCAGTTTGCAGCAGAAATTATTCAACAATTCGATTCCATTGTCCAATCGGTTAAACCCTTTGAGCAGGACAATACAATTGAACTGGTAACTCCCTTTGTAAAATATTTTTTTCCGGAAGTAACGATACTCCCCATGGGGATCCCCCCGGGACCTGACTCAATAACAACAGGAGAAGGAATTGCAGCAATAGCCCTGGAAAAAGGGAAAAAAATAAAGATAATAGGTTCAACAGATCTTACACACTACGGACCCAACTACAGATTTACACCAAAAGGGAGTGGGGCTGCTGCCATCGACTGGATGCAAAATAAAAATGATAAAAAGTTTATTAATGCTGTTTGTGATCTAAACCCTGAAAAAATTTTAAAAGAAGCAGGACTTTACAAGAATGCCTGCTGCGCAGGTGCAGCAGCAGCAGCGGTTGCAGCTGCAAAAAAACTTGGCGCTGATAATGGCAGGCTCATTACCTATAAAACAAGTTATGATAAAGCCCCATCAGACAGTTTTGTGGGATATGCTGGAATAGTTATGTGATTTTAACTATTCAGCGTTGCTGATTCAAGATAGGCAGCAGGTGTGATCTGATTAAAACTTTGAAAGTGTTTGAACAGATTAGAGAGCGTTATGAAAGAATCCATCAGGACTGAACTTATTGATATTATTTTCTCATATAACTATTACGCAAGTTTATATTTTTAACAGATTCTTTCTTTACGACCTCTTATCTGTAAGTTTTTCATGGTTTAATCAAATTATACCTGCTGCCGTACATATTAGCTGAATAGTTGCATGTGATTTTAATAATTCGCATCTGCATAATCCATATGCGAACTAAAAAAACAACCAAAGGAGATTTTGTAATGGGAAAATTAGACGGAAGGTCCATAGTAATCACAGGTTCTGGAAGAGGACTGGGTAAAGGTTTTGCAATAGAAATGGCTAAAGAAGGGGCCTCTGTTGTAGTTAATGACATTGATGATTCAGCAAATGAAGTTGTAAATGAAATCAAGGCGCAGGGCGGAAAAGCAGCAGCGGTTATTGCCGGAGTCGGAACAAAAGAGGTTGCTGAAAAGCTGGTGAACACAGCCGTGAGTGAATTCGGCAAAATAGATGTAATGATAAATAACGCAGGTATATTAAGGGATGGATTTATCAATAAAATGAAAGAGCAGGATTTTGATGATGTTATTACTGTTCACCTCAAAGCCGCTTTTTTAAATTCCCAGGCAGCAATCAAATATATGATAGAAAACAAGATAAAGGGAAGAATCATTAACATGACATCCTCGGCAGGGATATATGGCAATATAGGCCAGGCAAACTACAGCGCAGCCAAAGCCGGTATTATCGGCCTGACCCTTTCAAATGCCAAAGAACTTGTCAGATACGGAATCTGCGTTAATTCAATTGCCCCTGCAGCCCAGACTGCTCTCACTGATTCAATGCCTGAAAAAGTACGAAACATGTTTTACAAACAACTTGCAGCAACCTCTACAATCCAGCGCATGGGACAACCCGCAGATGTGGCCCCCATGGCGATCTTCCTTGCTTCTGAAGATTCTTATTTTGTCACAGGACAGGTAATTGCTGTTATGGGAGCAACAGGTGCGATATAATTTCCAGTAAATATTACCACCAGAATAATTATATAACAAACTTGTAAAGGGTTCTTTAAATAGTTTTTAAAAAAAAGGGAGAGTACAGCTGTACTTTCCCTTTTTTTTACACAAAAAAATATTTTTATTGATATATTTTCCCTATATCATTATTATAAAATGTTGTCGTAAAAGACATAAATCCTGTCTTAAAAGACATAATATAATGATCTGTTTTACTGATTTATTTTTTTTAGATTGAAAATTACGAGGAGAAATTAGCATATGGGAACAAAAAAAACTTTAGCACTAGATGGTATAGTAGTTGCCGATTTCAGCCATGCCCTGTCTGCCCCTTACGGGTGCATGATGTTAGCAGATGCAGGAGCGGATCTCATTAAAATCGAAAGTCCCAATCCTGATGTTTTCAGAATTTTAAACAAAGGAGCTTATGCCGCAGTGGTTCACAGGAATAAACGTGCCCTCTCCCTTGATTTAAAAAAAGATGAAGCAAAAAAAATAGCCTGGAAAATCATTAAAAAAGCGGACGTTCTCATTGAAAATTTTACTCCAGGTGCTTTTGAGCGTCTTGGATTCGGATATGAAGATGTAAAAAAAATAAATCCTGGTATTATATACTGTTCATTGTCAGGCTTTGGCCAGACAGGTCCCTATAAAAATCTGGGGGGCTACGATGTTGTTGCCCAGGCCATGTCCGGGATCATGGAAGCCACAGGAGATCAGGACAGGCTCCCTGTTCGCATAGGTCCTTCCATTGTTGACATGGGTTCAGGAATGTACCTCGCAATAGGTGTTCTTCAGGCAGTTTTAGAAAGACAAAAATCAGGGGAAGGGCAAAGAATAGATATCAGCCTTCTGGAAACAGCCCTTTCATGGATGTCACCCTTTGTTGCCCTCTGCTCCATGACAGGTGAGGTTCCCAAAAGGTGGGGATCAGGGTTTGCCCCATTTTGCCCATACAGGGTTTACAACTCATCCGATGGGACTGTTTTTATAGGTGTATCAACCAATCATTTCTGGAAAAGATTCTGCGACGCCTTTGATCTTAAAGAACTTTCAGCAATGGAAAAGTTTAAGGATATTTCCGGCAGGGTGGGTAACAGAGATGAACTTGATGGCCTTGTCCAGGATGTTATGGTCAAACTTAAAAAGGATGATATTCTTGCAAAACTGCGCGAAGCAGCCATTCCATGCGCCCCTGTTTATTCTGTTGAAGATGCCATGAATGACCCCCATGTTAAAGAACGGGGCTGTCTTGTGGAACAGGATCATCCGGTATGCGGGAAAATGACCTTTGTTAAAAATCCCATACGGAGTAATGGCGAATTTCCTGAAATACGTTTTCCATCCCCGGCACAAGGTGAACAAACAGTGGAGATTCTTGGGGAGCTTGGATATTCTGCAAAGGAAATCGAAGAATTTATAGCTGCCAAAGTAGCAATTCCACCAAAAAAATAGGCCTGTTAAACCAGGAAAAAACAACATGGAAATTTTAAAGTTTACAGAAGAACACAAGCAATACAGGGAGCGTTTAAGGGCATTTTTTGCTAAAGAAGTGATCCCCCATGTGGATCAGTGGGAAAAAGATCATATTGTTCCCAAAAGCATGTGGAATAAAATAGGAAAAGCCGGTTTTTTATGCGCAGGGGTTCCAAAAAAATACGGAGGATGGGGTGGTGATTTTCTCCACTCTATTATTGCATCAGAAGAAATAGTAAGAACAAACCATTATGGCCTGATTATTTTTCTTCACAGTGAAGTATGCGCCCCTTATATCTCTGCATTTGCCTCGGAAGAGCTTAAAAAGAAATATTTACCGGGATGTGTTTCCGGTGATATTGTT
>JAUVKE010000405.1 GCA_030592105.1 Desulfobacteraceae bacterium | reverse complement strand
TCAAGCAGAATGTTATTAACATCTTTGGGCATGAGCATGCTGGAATGAACAACAGCAAGTATCTCTTTTGCTTTTATGATTCCAGGATTTTCTCTTCTTAAGTCATATATGATTGACAAAATATCCCGGTTTTTATTATAAATATCTATTGCGTTATTGATACTGTCATCAGTTATTATGTTGCCGGAAACTTTTTCAAGACCGGTTTTAAATCTTTTAAATTCTTCTAATAAATAATTATAGCTCACCTTATCATCATAAAGCGCAGGCAATGACAAATATTCTATATAGGAAAGTTTTGTACATTGTTCCAAAAGGAACGGAAGACCCTGAGCCTGAAGACACATCCTGTTGACTACTATCCCGTCAATAAAATCGAGTTTCTCTTTAACAAGATCATCAATAAAACTGCGCGTCAGGCCGCAGTTGAATGTTGCCAGGTGGGAATGGCCCAGCGTTACTGCTTCATTACTGCGCCATGAAATTACGGGGAGCATACCTGATGCAAAGACAATTTCCTCAGGTATGTGCATTGCAAAACAGGAAATTATCTTTTTGCCATTGTCGGTTTTCCATTTTTTTAAATAATCATATGGATTTGTTGAAACTTCGATACATTGTTCGATTGGTTTTTTGTCCATTACGCCCCCGCTAAATTATTAGTAGTAATCCCTTAGCCGTATGAAACAGGCTTTAGTTTAATGTATGTACAGCTTATATAATCTGATTAAATAATGTTGTTTGCGATAATTTCCCTGTGATAATCAGCGTCGCCAAATGCAAGTTCATGGGTTTTGGCATTACGAAAATAAAGTTCCATTGCATATTCATCAATTATACCGATACCTCCATGTATTTTAACTCCAAAAAGGGAAACACTTCTCGCAGAGTCACTTGCCCGTGCCTTTGCCATAGAGATCTCTTTTGAACATTCCATCTCCTGGGCAAACTTCCATGATGCAAAATATGTTAAGTATCTTACCTGCTCCACACTCAAGGCCATGTCAGCAAGCTGATGGGAAATTGCTTGAAAACTCCCTATGGGTCTTTGAAATTGTTCACGGTTTTTTGCATAATCAGTTGTCATTTCAAGAATTGTATCAATAGTTCCCAGCAGATAGGCCGAATAAGATATAGTGCCGAGGTTATTAATATATGTCAAAATCTCATCTCCATCTCCTTCTTTTTTTATAATATTTTCTGTGGAGATTTGGACATTATTAAGAGTTATTTCAAATATTTTATCCGTTCCCATGGAATCCATCAGTGTATGTTTTACTCCGGGTTCATCTGTACTTATAATAAAACAGGTGTTCCCTTTTTCAGTATCTGCAAAATAGATAAACCGGTTAGCTGTGTTGAAAAATGGAACAAAAAGCCTGGTACCACTTAAAATATAGCTGTCTCCTTTCTTTTTTACACTCTCTTTGACCGATTCAATCTGTTCGTATGATGGTTTAATAAGGGCAGGGACTATAATAAGTTTGCCGTCAACTATAGCAGGGAGAAAAGTCTCTTTCTGAATATCAGAACCGAATTTATTAATTATAAAACCAGAAACAGCTGATTGGATAAATGGTCCCGGAAGCTGTACCTTTCCCATTTGTTCTATTAAGACCATCAATTCTAAAAAATCGCCATCCAATCCATCATATTTTTCGGGGATTCCGATTCCAAGCCAGCCTAACTCTCCCATCTGCTTCCAGAGTTTGTCGTCATAACCTTTGGGAGTATTTTCTGCTTCCCTTGCCATATCTTTACATTCTTTTACAAGAAAATCTCTTGCGCTCTTTTGAAGCATGCTTTGAGATTTTGAGAACGTAAAATCCATATGAATTATCTCCTGTTTTTTTTAAGCTTTTGGCAGTCCAAGCCGCCTTTCGGCTATTATATTTCTCATTATTTCTGATGTACCTCTTACAATAATCTCTTCAAGGGAATCCTGATACCTCCAGAAAAACTGTCCATTTATTTGTGCCCATTTATTCCCTGGCTTAAGCTGCCCATATTGACCAAGTATCTGCATTCCTGTGTTGATCATCCTTTGTTCTGTCTCTGTAACCTGAATTTTCAGCATGGCAGCTTCGTAACTCGGTATTTTGTTATTATCCAGCATCCATGCTACCTTCAGAGCAAACAGTTTGGCAGCTTCGATATCTATGGCAATATCTGCCAGTCTTTGCCTGAAAACAGGGGTATCCCCTTTACCGGTTTTTTTAATATGATCTATGAGTATGTTAAAATCACGCTCCATAGCCGAAACGGTCATAATCCGTTCATATGCCAGTGCTTCAATAATATAATAAAAACCACGATTTTTTTCACCGACAAGCGCATCTTTAGAAACTTTCACATTATCATAATAGACCCCATTTGTTCTGGTACCTCCCATGGTGTAATACGGGGAAAGTGTTATTCCGGGTGTACTTAAGTCGACTATAAAAAGGGAAATCCCCTTATGTTTTGGTGTGGTTCTTTCCGTGCGGGCGCCAAGCCAGTGGTATTGAGCATAGTGAGCCCGTGTATTAAATGCCTTTTGACCGTTAATTAAAAAATGATCTCCTTTATCTTCAGCAAAGATATCTAACGCTGCAAGATCAGACCCAGCTTCCGGCTCAGTATATCCGAGTGCAAACTCAATTTCTCCTTTTGCTATGGG
>JAUVKE010000356.1 GCA_030592105.1 Desulfobacteraceae bacterium | reverse complement strand
TTTTTAAATTTCACCATAGCTCAGTTCTAAGATCTGGCCGTATGAAATTTATTGTTTGAACATCATAGTCTTCCTCCGGAGTTAAAAAATAACCGGATTACTCAAAGGGAGGGAGATCATTTCTTACATTAAACGGATCCCTGGTGTACCCCATGGCTCCTCTGACTGTATTCATTATCTCTTCTAAGGTCGCACTGGCTTTTACAGCTTCAATGGCAGGGGGAAGAAGGTTTCCCTTTTTTTCAGCTTCCATGGAAAGATTATGCAATGCGTCTTTTATGTTCGATTTGTTCCTTGATTTACGCAGGGCTTTAACTCTTTTTACCTCCTCTTTTTCAATCTCTTCCTGGGGTACCTCTGTTAATTCCTCTGAAACCATTTCATCATCTTCAGAAAAAATGAATTTATTTTGGCCCACCACAACCCTTTCTCCGCTTTCTACCTGTTTTTGGAAATCGACAATTCCCCTGTCTAATTCAGTCTGTATGTACCCTTTTTTTATGGCTTCCACAAATCCACCCATGGCTTCTATTTTATTTAATATTTCCTCGGCCTCTTTCTGGATGGTATCTGTGAGTTCTTCTATATAGTAGGAGCCTCCAAGGGGATCTGCCACTGCTGGAATACTTGTTTCATGGGCAAGGATCTGATGGGTTCCAAGGGCTACTTTGCTCGATTCCGGTGTTGGAACACAAAATGGTTCCAGGTATGTGTCGCAGGTGATTGACTGGGCGCCGCCTAAAACTGCGCCCAAAAGCTGGTATGCCACCCGTATGATATTATTTAATGGCCTTGCTCCCACAAGCTGGCTCCCTGTGGACTGGGCTGCGATTTTAAGCTGGAGAGATTTTTCATTTTTTGCGTTAAATGTCTCTTTCATCATTTTTGCCCACATCCTGCGCATGGCACGCATTTTTGCAGCCTCTTCGAAAATATCGACACCAGCCTGACAAAAAGATGAGGCCCTTGGAGCAAAAGTATCAATATCGATTCCCCGTGAGACTGCTGACCGGATAAAATCCATGGCCACGGCAAATCCCCATGCAACTTCCTGGGGAGCTGAAAGTTCCCCTGATTCCCTGAGATTATAGAAACTGCTTATGTACATAGTACTCCAAAGGGGCATTTCAACGGAGCAATACTCAATAACATCTCCCACAACCTTAAGGGCGAAATCCAGGGGATTTACTTCTTTGGAATGACAAAAATATGAAAAAATCGGATCATTGGTCAATGTTCCCCTGAGCTTTTCAAGGGGGATGCCCCGTTTTTCAGCCGCTGCAACATAGGCCGCCAGTACTGCGATATTGGTGGTGGAGGCATTAATAAGAGTCATGCTTAATGAATCAAGGGGGAGATCTGCCATTGCTTTTTCCATATCGTCCAGGCAGCAGAAAGTTACTCCAACCCTGCCTATGGCGCCATGGGCCATGGGATGATCAGGATCAAGCCCCAAAGTTGCAGGAAGATCCCTGTACCAGGCAAGTCCTGTTGCCCCCTGATCCAGCAATATTTTGAACTGTTTATTTATATTTTCAGGGAGCCCCCAGCCCATTTGCTGCCGCTGTGTCCAGAGTTTCCCCCTGTACATTTTTGAAAAAATCCCCCTGGTGTAGGGATATTGGCCGGGATCTGCCGCATCTTCTTTACCCTTTCTATCTTCGGGTGTATAATTTTTGTTTAACTCAATATTTGACCATGTGGTGCTTCTGGTCGGTTTTGCCAGAAACTCCTGTGCCGCCTCATCTTTCTTCTTCAAAAAAACCTCCGGTATGCTCCCCTTGTTCAGATTATTATCTGAAAATTTATAGCGTTTATGAGATCAATACCCCATCTCATCTGCAACAATATCTCTGTGATATGCGCTTCCTCCGTACATTAACTGGAGGGATTTAGCCTGTTTGTAATAATAATGGAGATTATACTCATCTGTAAAACCTGTTGCGCCATGGGCCTGAAGAGCGTTTTTTGTTACACGCTGGTAAGCATCTGCTGCCCAGGCCTTTGCTGAGGAAGCCTCTTTTCGGCAGGGCATATTGTTACTTGTTTTCCATGCAGCTTTGTAAACAATGAACCTTGATGACTCAACATCTATGGCCATATCAGCACATTTGTGCTGAAGCGCCTGAAAGGCTCCCAGGGGTTTTCCAAACTGTTTTCTCGCTTTAAGGTACTCAACAGTAACATCAAGAGTCCTTTGCATACCCCCTATCATCTCCATGCAACGGCTTGAAAGGAACAAAGGGGTAAGTTTTTCAATAATTTCATCGGCACTCCCTTCTTCCCCGATTATGTTTTCCTCGGGAATTTTTACATTTTTAAGAATAACTTTGTCGTATTTTTCCACTGAAAATGTTGCGATGGAAGAAGATTTTATACCTGATATCTTGTTTTCCACCAGAAAAAGAGTGGGCTTTCCCGAGGAGTCTTCCCCACGGCATATGAGGTAATCAGAGATATCTGCATAGGGAACAAACATTATGGTTCCGTTTAAAGTATAGGTCTTACCCTCTTTTTTTACTGTAACCAGGGATTTACCTTCAGGCAATTTTGTGTCCACCTGTCCTGATCCCATGGTTACTATAAGATCTCCATTTGCTATTGCCGGCAAAAGTTGTACCTTTATGGCATCGGAAGCGGCAAGGGATAAAACAGATGCCCCAATAACAGAACTGGCAAAAAAGGGGCTTGGATATAAAGCACGTCCCATCTCTTCAAGTATTGGGCAAAGATCTATAAAATCTGCACCTATGCCACTATATTTTTCATCAATAAGAAGAGCAAGCCAGCCAAGATCGGCCATTTTTTCCCAGTTTTTTTTAAATAAATTTTTTCCGTCCAGGCTTTCCCTTAACTGGTCAAAGGACCATTCCTTGCTGAAAAAATCTCTTGCTGAATCCTGATACATTTTTTGTTCTTTTGTAATTTCAAAATCCATACTTAATCACCTTAAATTTTTTTAATTGTATAGCTGTATTATATTCAGTAGTGTCCGGTTAAAAAGTTGCAAGAAAGAAAATACGGGAAGTTTAATTGTTTTTTCCGCTATTGCGAATAAATTTCTTGAATTTCTAAGTTTGCTCCGCCAAAATTGCGAAACTCGCTCGTGCCTCGCTCAAACAATCGC
>JAUVKE010000334.1 GCA_030592105.1 Desulfobacteraceae bacterium | reverse complement strand
GATCAAGAGCATTTCCATAACTTATGACCTTACTGAACTTTACCCCCCTTAATGAGGCATAACGGACAATTTCTCCGGCAACCCCTCCGCTTTGACAAATTCCACCCACCTGACCCGGCTCCATGGAAAGATCATGGTTAAAGCTGATTCCGATCTTCGGGGCATAGATTCCCATACAATTGGGGCCTATTAAACGGATCCCGGCGTTTTGGGCCTTTGCAAGAATCTGTTTTTCCAGTTCATGGGCTTTAGGATCTCCGGTTTCGCTGAACCGCCCCGTTAAAAGGTGGATAACTTTAACCTTTTTTCCCCGGCACTGGTCAATGAGATTTGTAACCAGGTCTGCCCGTATGCAGCAAATAACATAATCGATATTTCCCGGAACCATGGTTAAGTCTGCATAAGCTTTGTGATTTAATATTTCTTTTTTTTTGGGATTAACAGGAAAAATGTTTCCCTTATATCCTGAATCAACGAGGTAGCGCATAAAGTGAAACCCAAAGCTGAAGGTTTCATCAGATGCGCCCACAACGGCCACAGAATTAGAGTTAAATATTGAATCAATGGTCGCAAAAAGCTCAGAGGTTTTTTGATTTTTCTGGTCAGGTTCCATAAAATAGCTCCATGCATAGAATGTTTTTAAGAGGGTGAATATAAGAATTTTCGTAGCTATAGATATTCAGACAATAAATTTTATTATAGCTCAGTCCAGCAGTGTCCGGTTAGAAAATTGCAAGAAAGAAAATACGCTACAAAAACAATTAAACTCCCCTCACGCAAGATTCTACACGGACACTGCTGTATTGCTGAAATCATTTATGTGACGGTCTCCAGGATTTTGCAGCAAAGGCCGCCCATTTTTCTTTGATTGTAATATCGAAAATTTCAAACCCTCCACTTTGCAGTTTCCTGGTGATAATCTCCTTGTTCTCTTCAACAATCCCTGAACATATAAAAATTCCATTATCTTTTAAAAGCCTTTTAACATCCGGGATTATCTCGATAATAACATCGGTTAATATGTTTGCGATTATAAGATCAAATCCCCCTTTGGTGATGGTGCCGATCTTTCCTGTGGTGATATTGAATCTGTCAGATTCAATACCATTTATAATCAAGTTTTCTGCTGCAATTTTTACGGCAACCTCATCAATATCTATCCCTGAAAGATTTTTAGCCCCTAATTTGGCTGCTGCAAGTAAAAGAATACCAGAACCTGTTCCCACATCTAATATGGAATCATCGGGGTTCAGGTATTTTTCAAGCATTTCTACACAAAGGGAGGTGGAAGGATGTGTTCCAGTTCCAAATGCCATGCCGGGATCTATTTCTATGACTATTTCGCCGTTATTCTGTTTATATTCACGCCATGTTGGTTTAACAACAATCTGTTTGCCTATTTTTTGCGGCCAGAAATATTCTTTCCAGGATTCTGCCCAATCCTCCTCGTCAATCTGCTGCAATTCGATGCTGTATTCAATTTTAACCTCAGCTTTAAGACGGTTTAATTTATCTGTAATACTCTTATTTCTTTGTTCGAAGAATTCATTTTCCGGAGCATAACCTATAACGGCATTATATTCTGGTTTGATTTTAATCTCATCACCCCATCCCTCAAGGGGTTCATCATCGGGATCAACTATTACAACGCCATGCAAGCCTGTTTCAAAAAAAATATTTGAGATGAGATCTGCTCCCATCTCTTTGTTAAAAAAATCGAATTTTATTTTTACTTCTATCCATTTCATAAATTATTGTCTTTAAAAGGTGTAGTTTTCGATTAAATTTATAGATCGTTAGATAATTCATTTCACAAGGCCAGAGGGAGGAAGGCGTATTATAATACTCCGACGACAGATAACGCAGTGAAATTATTTATGTGACGATCTATAGATGAGCTGTAACTATTCAGCTACACATATCAACTGAACAGTTATGGGAATTTTAACACAGGGATAGAAAAGATTACGTTGTTGGGGTAATTTTAGCAACGTAACGGAGCATTTTTTTATGAAGATTTTTACGGGCGGACCAGGTCGCAGACCAGGTCCAGTGCTTTTTCCAGGCTTACATGGCTGGTATTGATCACCAGGTGATAATGTTCAGGGTTGTTATATTCGGCGTTATGAAATTTTTTAAACCTATTCTTTCTTCTTTTTTCGTGCTTGTCGATTAATAATGTTGCTTTTTCTGTAGAAAATTTATGTTTTTTAATCATAAAATTTATTCGGTCAGTACGGTCTGCCACGAGGAGTATATGAAAAGTATCTTTGTGATCTTTTAAGATGAACTGCCCACCCCTTCCAAGGATTACAGCGTTACCCTCCTTTGCAATGGAGGAGATTACATTGGTTAGAGTTTCTTCATAAATTTCTTCGGTTATGTATCCTTTATCATCCCCTAACAACCGGTCGAAATAATTTTTTGAAATCATTCCGTCTATTAATTTAGTAAGAGTGTTTCCTGCCTCTTTTTCAATGGACTCGACCCATTTTGATGAAACATTGGTCTGTTTTGCAACCATGCGTATAATTTCTCTGTCAACAAAAGAATAACCGAGTTTCCGTGATATTTTTTTTGCAAGTGTTCTTCCGCCAGCACCACCTAATCTGGAGACAGTTATCACACTCATGGCTACACCCTCCCATTTAAGTATAAAAAAAGGTAACTATTCAGCGTCGCTGATTTCAGATTATACCTATTGCCGTACATATTAGCTGAATAATTACAAAAAAAGTTTTTCAGAAAAAGATTTTTATTAACCATAAAAAAAAGTTTTTCATGGAATCAAAAACTTTTTCTGAAAAACAACAAATAAAATATTTGAATTTTTGTGAAAAGGTTGTTTCAGAATAACTGTTTTTCGCAATATCTTACAGTACTCCTAGTACTCTTTTGGAGTTTCGTTTAATTCATCCAGGGTAAAAACCGGTCCATCTTTACAGACCAGTTCTTTTCCTATGTTGCATCTTCCGCACATTCCAATGCCGCATTTCATCCGATTTTCCAGGGACATAATAATATGATCATGGGAATATCCGAGTTTTTCAAGAACCGGCAAAGTGAATTTTATCATAATTGGAGGACCGCATACAATGGCATATGTATTTTCATCGGCCCTGGGGGCTTTCTCTTCTGTGATGGGCGGCACAAAACCGATGTTGTATTTCCAGTCGGGATCATCCGTCCCATCGACTGTTATATGCATATTTATATCATCGCGTTCTTCCCATTGGACCAGTTCTTCTTTGTAAAGAAGCATTCCTGGTGATCTTGCTCCATAAACAACATCTATGTTTCCAAATTTCGAACGGTTAGCCGGATCAAGCATATAGACT
>JAUVKE010000123.1 GCA_030592105.1 Desulfobacteraceae bacterium | reverse complement strand
ATGGTGAAATTTAAAAAGCTCTGGCTGTTTGAGCGTAGCGAGTTTCAGAGGTTTTTAAATTTTATTATAGCTCAGTTTATTGCTGAAATTAGAACCAAGCCCTGAAATTATTTATGTGAACATCTATATATATTGAAGCTCTGTTGTTAATCAATCTGTTTTTTGAAAATGTATTCTTAATCAGGATTCTATTTTTATGTTGTTTTGAACAAATTAAAAATAATTTTTATTTGTTGGCGGATGCATCCGTCACTCCGTCAACCTGTGCTATGACCAACCCCGCACGTCATGCCGTGAATATTCAATGTGATTTTTAAGAACAACACGAACAGAGAGCATATTTATAAATTTCTTAAATCAGCTCTTGCCGGTGGTCTTTTTTAATGATTCTGGTCCCCAACTTCCGGACTCATAAGTTAAAAGCATTTTGGAACGATCCTGGCATATTTCACATTCCTCTAAAACAGGGGTTAAAAATGACCAGCAAAGTTCAACACCATCCTGCCGGCAGAAGAGCATCTGATCTCCAATCATGCAGTCCAGCAATACTTTTTCGTAAGCATCAAGAACAGGACCTGAATAGTTTTGATGGTATTGAAAATCCATGGCAACGGATCTAAGACATAATTTGGCTCCTGGATTTTTGGTCTGAAATGTTAATGATATCTTTTCATCAGGATAGATGCCAAGAATGAGCTGATTGGCAATGATCTCTTCCCCGAGTGTTCGGCGAAACAGGGAATGAGGGACATCTTTAAACTGGATAATAATCTGAGTCAGTTTTTTGCTTAACCTTTTTCCTGATGTAAGATAAAAAGGAACTCCCTGCCAGCGCCAGTTATCAATCATGACCTTCATGCCGGCAAAGGTTGGAGTCAAAGAATCAACCCTGATGCCTGGCTCATGACGATAGGCAGGAACCTTCTTTTCGTCAATTGTCCCGGAACCATACTGTCCAAGGATCAGATAATTTTGAAGATCACCGGTGGGAAAAGGCCTGAGAGACCGATATACCTTTACTTTTTCATCCCTTACCCTGTCCGCCTCGAAAATGGAGGGGGACTCCATGGCAGTGAGAGCAAGGAGCTGCATCATGTGGTTCTGGAACATATCACGCAATATCCCTGCCTGCTCATAATAGCCTGCGCGGTGCCCCACGCCCAGAGTTTCAGCCGCAATAATATTTATATGCCTGATATATTGCCTGTTCCATATTGGTTCGAATATGGTATTGGCAAAACGGAACATCAGGATGTTCTGTACAGTCTCTTTGGCCAGATAATGATCAATCCTGAATATCTGATGTTCCTGAAAGTGTTCATGGAGTGATCTGTCAAGACCAATTGCCGTATTGAGATTCCGGCCAAAAGGTTTCTCCACTACTATCCTTGACCAGCCGTTTCCATTTGTTTTCTCGGTGGAAAGACCTGCTTTGCCGAGCATCAGAGCAGTCGATTTGTAAAGAGAAGGGGGAATGGCAAGATAGAATATTCTGTTTCCCATTGTCCCGGATTTCTTATCCATATCTTTAAGTGAATCGGCCAGATTCTTAAAAGAGTGAAGACTATCGTAATCGATAATCCGATATAGAAGGAATTTGGCAAAAGTTTCCCATTTTTGATGATCCAGGTTCTTTGTGTTTGGCAAAGCCTTTTTCATCTTATCTCTAAAAACCTCATCACTCATTTTGGTTCGGGCACACCCGACAATGAGCAAAGGATCGGGCAGCGTTTCATTCAGATACAAATTAAACAGAGCAGGAATAATTTTTCGTGCAGTCAGGTCACCGGATGCTCCCACGATGACGATAGCAGAAGGCTCCGGTCTCCCCTCTATCAGACAGGATTCAAAAGGATTTCCCATATTAGATGCTGTTGTCTCAGCTATTGCCGCCAATCTTGTGTTATGGTTATCCATAATTTTCCGCATAAGGTATTATTGTTATAACTTATCATTCTATGGCTCACTCTTTTCCGCGGAAACCACCTCATGTCCTCCAAATTCCCGTCTGAGAGCCGCCACGATCCTGTCCGAAAAAGAATTTTTGTCCTGAGAGCTGAATCTACGCATTAACGACAGGGCGATCACCGGCGCTGATACGCCGGATTCTATTGCCTGCTGAACCGTCCAGCGGCCTTCTCCTGAATCTCCTATATATCCCAGGATGTCTGCAAGTTTTTCATCTTTGGTAAAAGCCTTTTCCGCGAGTTCCAATAGCCATGAACTAACCACACTCCCCTGATTCCAAAGATGAGCGAGTTCAGCATAATTGAGTGATTCAGCATAGGGAGAAGCATCCAGGATATTAAAACCTTCTCCATAGGCCTGCATCATGCCGTATTCGATGCCGTTATGGACCATTTTTACAAAATGCCCCGAACCTGTGGCTCCGCAGTAAAGATAGCCTTCTTCAGGTGCGAGGGATTTAAATATGGGCTCAAGATATCGGCCTGTTTTCCGTGAACCGCCAATCATCAGGCAATACCCTTTCTCAATGCCCCATATGCCGCCGCTGACGCCAACATCCATAAACCGGATATCTTTCTCAGCAAGCAGGTCAGCCCTTCGAATATCATCTTTATAGTATGTGTTTCCTCCGTCAACGATAATATCATCCGGTTCCATGATCTCCCTGAGCTGATTCATATGATCATCCACAATATGACCGGCAGGGAGCATTATCCATACGATACGCGGTTTAGAAAGTTTTTGAACAACCTCTTTAAGAGAACAGGCTCCGATCGCTCCTTTTTTCACCATCTGTTCGGTCTTGTCACGTGTCCGGTTATAGGCTATTACTTCATGGCCACCCAGTAAGAGCCGCTTTGCCATATTTATTCCCATACGTCCCAGACCGATCATGGCTATTTGCATATCCGGATTCTCCTTTTTTAATGCTTATTTTTTTGTCCCACGCTAAATGAATATGGCTCAAAAAAAAACTACTTTATCAGTTTTTATCGGATAATTATCTCTTGAATATTATGAATTCAACTAATGGTACAACAGTTCCCGCTTATAACTAAAGTATACAAAATAGCGGGGCAGGGTTTTGTCATTTTGTAAATTTTTCTTGGATTTAACCCTAAAATAATAATTTTTTTAAAACAACATAACTATTTTTATAAACAAAAGCAAAATAATGTTTTATTAAAGCACGACAAACTCTATTAACAGGAAAAAATTCATCCCTCTATATCCTGATATTATTATAAAGCAGAACGGTATGACCAAAAATGATTGCGAACGTAATGCCACCAAACGTTTTTTCGAGCAATTAAGAAAAGATCATCCCCATTTGGCTTTTTGCACGCATAAAGTGCTGTAATTGCAATGTGCAATCGTTTTGATGGTGTTAGATCAGGCCGACGCATAAATTTATTTCCAAATTTTGGTAAATCTGATATCTTGTTTTTTGTAGATGGTGACATCCTTCCTCCTTTTTTATAAGAATATTAGTCTATCCTTATTATATAGGAGAAGAATGTTGCAGTTTACAAAAATTGTAAACTAAAAATGAAGGGTGCCGAATTTTACACATTAACTGAATTTGAAGGTGAATAAAAAACATCGTGCAAGATAAAGCTAAGAGCTATGGAAAAACTGTTGTCCAAAAAGTGGGACTAATATCAGGGCCATTTATTTTTTTATGTCTGTATATCTTTGCAGCCTCACCGGAAAAACATCTGGCAGGCAGCATGGCGGCAGTGGCTACTTTTATGGCAATCTGGTGGATTACAGAGGCTGTCCCCATTTCTGTTACTGCTCTTCTTCCTGTGGTATTATACCCCCTGCTTGGCATAATGTCCGGGAACGCAACTGCCCATCTATACATGAACAGCACAATTTTTTTGTTTATGGGTGGCTTTATGATAGCCTTGACCATGGAAAAATGGGGACTTCACAAACGGATCGCATTTACAATCATACGAATCATAGGGGGAGGCTCTTCGCGGATAATACTCGGCTTTATGGCTGCTGCGGCATTTTTATCCATGTGGATATCAAATACTGCAACAGCCATACTGATGGTTCCCATAGGCCTTGCAGTCATCTTTCAGATGGAGAAGCGGTTCGGCGTGGAAAAATCACGCAAATTCACCGTGGGATTAATGCTGGGAATAGCGTATGCCTGTTCTGTAGGCGGGCTTGCGACCCTTGTGGGGACTCCGCCCAACTTATCCTTTGCCAGGATATTTACAATAATATTCCCCAAAGCCGAACCTATAGGCTTTGGTCAATGGATGGTGATGGCTCTTCCCATAACTTTAGCCATGTTAGGTTTGCTTTGGATTTTGATAACAAAAGTCTTTTTCCAGGCCGGCTCTGACCTGATACCTGATCGGTCCCTGATAGATGAGGAATATCATAAGCTGGGGAAGATGATATACGAAGAAAAAATTGTACTTACTCTGTTTTTAACCACTGCGTTTTTATGGATCTTCAGAAAAAAAATCGTTTTAGGCGTACTGACCATACCAGGCTGGTCACAATTTCTTCCATATCCCAAACTGATCGATGATGGAACAGTTGCTCTTTTTATCTCTTTAATTCTTTTTTTAATCCCTGCAAAAAATGGTGATTCAAAAACCCTTACCGTGATGGGACCCGATGTGTTCAAAAATATTCCATGGGATATAGTACTTCTTTTTGGAGGCGGCTTTGCCCTGGCAAAAGGTTTTCAAGTTACAGGCCTGTCAGAAATAATAGGGAGCCAATTTAAAGGATTATCAGATACATCACCATTTATTATTGTGAATATTCTCTGTTTAACACTTACATTTTTAACGGAACTCACATCCAACACAGCAACAATAGAAATGATACTTCCCATTCTTGCTTCAGTCGCTGTCGCCATAAAAACCAATCCGTTATTGCTTATGATTCCCGCAACTATATCCGCATCCTGCGCATTTATGATGCCAGTGGCAACACCACCCAATGCGATTATCTTCAGCAGCGGCAGAGTCAGAATAATTGATATGATAAAAATAGGATTTGTGGCCAATATCGCAGGTGTAATTATTATTACAGTAATATTTTATTTTCTTGGAAAAATTATTTTTTTCATTGACCCTGCAGTTTTACCGGCATGGGCAAAATAAAAAGTGACTTCTCAATCTTTTTTTATGACCGTCAGAAAAAATAGTGCTTATCCCTTTGCATAATAACTTGAGTGAAAGTGATATCAGAGAATAAGTCAAAAGACGAAAAATAAGTGTCTCGACACGAAGCGACACTGATATAAAATGTCAAGATTCATTTGTCAGTCTGAAAAAAACATGCCGTAAACTCGGTATATCTTTTTGGGATTACCTCTACGATCGAATAGCGAGAATTAATCTAATCCCTCCCTTAGCTGATGTTATGAGAACTAAAATATCAGCATCCGTAGCATAGTTGCGCCTGCTTTATTATTAATTCTTTTTATACTACCACATGTTTTTTGAGAAGTTACTGAATTTGTCCCTAACTTATTGAAAAATTACAATATAAACGTCTAATGCATTCAATCTGTTCAATAAAATCATTGTGTAATAGCTGACCTGCCTTTTTGCAAACGTGGATAAATTGTGTTATAAGTCAATAGTGCTTGGTTATAATCTTGAGTAAGGGATGTTTTATTGTTTTTGTAGCGTATTGAATAAATTTCGTAGAATTTCTTAGTGCAGCGTAGCCAAAAAATTGCGACTGTTTGAGCGAGGTACGAGCGAGTTTCGCAATTTTGGCGAAGCAAACTTAGAAAATCAAGAAATTTATTCGGCAACAGCGGAAAAAATAATTAGACTTCCTGTATTTTATTTCTTGCAATTTTCTAACCGGACATTATTGACATTTATTAATACTTAAGGGGGGGTGGATTATGAAAAATAAAAAAAATGCTATTCAACAATTTAGCAAGCAACAGGGGGATGCACTTGTAAAGCTTGCCCGGCAGACAATTATGGAAAAACTCGGGCAGACAATAGATGCCGCAGACTCCCAAAAACTTGATGAGGCCTTAAAAGATGTCGATTTTCAAGCTCGCCGCGGAACATTTGTAACTCTTAAAAAAAGCGGCGAATTGCGTGGCTGTATAGGTAATCTGACTGGAACTGAAATAATCCCGAACAACGTGAGAGATAACGCTGTTAATGCTGCATTTCGTGATTTTCGCTTTAATCCCCTTACAATTGATGAGGTAAAAGATTTAGATATAGAAATAAGCATACTTACTGAGCCAGAGCCGCTTGAATATACAGACGGCGCTGACCTGATTTCCAAACTGCATGTCGATGTGGATGGTGTTATTATACGCAAGGGACGTGCAAGTGCTACATTTTTACCACAGGTATGGGAGCAGTTGCCTAAACCGGAAGAATTTCTGTCTCATCTTTGCCTCAAGGCAGGAATATCTGCTGATGCCTGGCAAAAGACCAGACTTGAAGTTATGACTTACCAGGTTCAATATTTTGAAGAACAGGATCAATATTAAAAGAGTAACTACTAAGGTATTTATAGATAAAAAAGGCTGAAGACAAAAGGAATGCACGGTTGCACATCCTTTTTATCTTCAGCCTGATGAGAATAATATCTTTTAAACTTTAGGCCTTGGTAAAAGTCCGGCTCGTTCTACTATTTCAGGTACTTTTTGTTCCCATTCAATAGCCATGATATGGAAACCGGCTACTCCTTTAACTTCCTTAAGGCGCTCAATTGATTCCACAGCAATTTTTATCCCTTCTTCTGCCATCTTTTCCTTGGGAACACCTGCCATGCGCTTGATAAGTTCATCAGGAACATCCATTCCAGGAACCCTGTTTTTCATGTATTTTGCCATTCCTACAGTTTTCATGGGTGTAATCCCAGCAAGAACTGCTACCTTTTCATGAAGGCCGCGATCACAAACACCTTTCATCCAGGTTTCAAATTTATCAAGATTATAAATACATTGAGTCTGAACAAAATCAACACCTGCTTTAGCTTTTTTCGCCAGGCGGGCGACTCTAAGTTCAAATGGGTCTGCAAAAGGATTAGCTGCAGCTCCTATGAACATTTTTGGAGGAGCGACAATATCATCACCCCCCTGAAATTTTCCCTCATCGCGCATTTTTTTTACCATTTGTATTGATTGAATAGAATCAAGGTCATATACATTGGTTGCCATAGGATGATCTCCAAAATGTATATGATCACCTGACAAACAAAGCATTGTATTGATGCCGTGTGCGTATGCACCAATAATATCGCTTTGCATGGCAAGGCGGTTACGATCTCTTGTTACCAT
>JAUVKE010000185.1 GCA_030592105.1 Desulfobacteraceae bacterium | reverse complement strand
GAGAAGAAACAGGGCAGCAAGACATCCCAGTCCGTAAATGTCTTTTTTGCGCAGTATTTGTAAAACCTTTTCATCAATAGATTTAAGATCATCATAAGATATAAACGCAAAAGACTGATGCGTTTTAAACAGCTCAGGATATTTTTCGACAATTCGCCTGAACTCCTCATTTGCCATATCAATTTCAAAGCATCTGGCTTTCTCTTTTGATGTAAAGCCATTGGGAATATTAGAAACATTTGTATGTGGCACAATATATTGGTCAATGGCAATTTTAGTTATATAGGGAAGTGATAAATCCATTGCTGCTATGAGTATAATCAGAAACATTGATACAAATAACAGCGAAATATAAGGCCGTATAAAAGGATAAAGCTTTTTTATTAATTTTAAATCATAAGTTTTATCAAGTTGCTCTTCTTCGGAATAACCATAATCAAATTGCATTTATTTTTTCTATCTCCTGCATCCGGTATACTGTTGCGTAGTAATAATTATTTTTTATCAAAACAGAATGGGCTCCTGATTCTATTATCCGGCCATTTTCAAGAGAAATAATTTTATCTGAAAAGCTGACCGCTGCAAGCCGGTGTGATGCAATGATAATTGTCTTTTCAGCTGTTTTTTTTCTAATTGTGTTAATTATTATATTTGCCGTCTCCACATCAACCTGACTAACCGGATCATCCAGTATCAGCACTGGTGCATCATGCAAAAAAGCTCTGGCAATGGCTACCCGCTGTCTCTGCCCCCCTGAAAGGATTACCCCCTTTTCCCCGACTATGGTCTCAAAGCCGTTGGGAAGGGCCATGAGTGTGTCGTATAAGGATGCCTCTTTACAGGCTTTGATCAATGCAGATTCATCAATGTTTTTTTGTCCAAACAGAATATTATCCCTGATAGTTCCTGCAAAGAGAAAAGGCTCCTGGGAAACAAAGGAAATCTCTGATCTCAAATTGCAAAGGCTGATATCTTTTATATTAATATTATTAATCAAAATTTGTCCATCTGTTGTGTCATATAATCTGGGAATAAGGTTTAAAAGGGTTGTTTTGCCACTTCCCGGGGGACCGACGATTCCTGTTACTTTTCCATGCTCAAGCTTTATATTGATATCTGATAATTCGGTCAACCTGTTATGATTATAGGAAAAAGAAACATTTTTAAAAACTATATCACCTGTAATATTGCTGGCTTGAGTTGAATCAGGTAAATCTGTGATTTCCGGCCTGGTTTGCAAAATTTTATCAATTCTATTAAGGGAGGCCTTACCACGCTGAAGAAGATTTATTAACCATCCTGCAGCCATAACAGGCCATGACATCAGGGCAAGATAGCTGATGAATGCAACAAAATCACCGGGTGTCATCTGAAATCCGATGGTTTTTTTACCACCAACATACAAAACTATGACAAGGCTTAAATTTGAAAAGAGCATCAACATAGGAAAAAAAGAGCCTATAATTTTTATCAGGGAAATATTTTTTGATACATATTCCTTTGAAATTGAGTTAAATTGCAAGGCAGCCTCTTCTTCCCTGTTATATGCCTTGATTATCCGGATGCCTGAAAATTTTTCTCTTACAGATTCAGATAAATCAGAAAATATTTCCTGTACCTCCATATAGAGTTGATGCATTTTTTTTGTAAAAAAACGGGAACAAAAAACTAATAATGGAAAAGGCAGAATTACCAATATTGTTAATGGAATATTAATATACGCCATAAAACCGATTGCTGCGCCACCGAGTATAAGAGCATCGGTTAAAGCAACAATCCCCATCCCTGTTGCCATTCGGATATTCATAATGTCATTGGTAGCATGGGCCATTAAAACTCCTGTTTTGGTTTTATCAAAATATGAAGCAGAAAGTTTCTGAATATGTTCAAAAAGTGTATTTCTCAGACCTTCTTCAATCTTTCTTGACATGCCTATAAGTGAGCGCCTCCAAATATAGCGAAATATTCCTGTTAAAATTGCACATCCTATTATATAAAATGCATAAATAAGCAATTTTTTTGTATCAGCCTGAAAAGTGGCAATATCATCTATAACCCATTTTATTATACGAGGAATAATAAGTTGCAATAAATCTACAACAATCAAACAGAATAAGCCTGTGCCGATTATCAGGAAGTTTTTTTTAAAATATGGTTTTAGTAGTTTTACAGATGACATTATAATTTTATATACTAAAGTAATTGCTCAATAATGTTAGGATGGAATTTACGAGAAAAAACAAGGGAATTTTACCCCGACAGGTTGTTACGGAATGAAAATTTTTTAAGGTTCAAGGCGAAAAATTAATTTAACAGCAGACATACCCGTTGTATTTCGAGAATTAAATTTATTTTTTAACGCAGAAATTGGATAAATTGCGTTTCGTAACAGCCTGTTGACTTTTGCATTTAAAAAAACAGACCACTATTCAATGGATGATAACCATAGACCTGCATACATTTTTCAAGTTTTGCTTAGGCTAAGGGCTCACTCAAAAATAACTTTACATTTTAAGCGCCGATCCATCCCGTCTGGCTACATTCCGAAAACTCAGGAATATCTTGATATTTCTGAGCTTTCGCGCTTTGCCAGCCAGGCGACTCAACACTTAAAATTGCTAATTTATTTTTGAGCGGGCCCTTAGTTTTTTCTTTATTGGGAAAAATTTATAATCAATCCCATTTTTATATATTAAATTCTTTTCATCGAAAAGACAACTAACAAAATAAATGATAGATGAACAAATACTTTGGTATATTTTTTTTTGCATTTGGTTAAACCTGAAATCAGCAAAAAACCCTGTCTTGAAAATCAAGACAGGGTTTTTTATGATTAATTGCCTTTATCGCATTAGCTCAAAAGACATTTTACAGAGTTTATTTGTGCCGGTTTTATATTTGTATTTCCTAAAATATAAAGTTATTTTTACGCGAGCTTTTAGTATCAATTCTTAAAGCGCTTGTACTGTACGTGATATTATCGCATCCTGATTCTTTCTGCTCAACTCAACAAAATGAGCACTATAGCCAGCGACCCTGACAAGCAGCTCCGGATAATCCTCAGGTTCTGCTTGGGCAGCAAGCAGTGTGTCATTATCAACCATGTTAAACTGAACATGGTTAATCCCTAATTCAGCCCAGGTTTTCATATAACTGCTCCAGAGATCAAACCCCTTTCCGCCCTTGAACTGGCTTGGATTCAGGCGTTGATTAAGGAGGCTGGACCTGAAGTCCTTGACATGGTCAAATTTGGAAACTGACCTTAATACAGCGGTAGGTCCTTTTTTGTCCATCCCTGCGCCTGGTGAGCACCCGCCGTCATAAAGGATGTCGTTAAAACGTCTTCCATTGGGAAGTGCACCGACTTTGCATGCGCTTGACACATGGCAGGATATATTTTCAGGAAGAATCGGCCAGGGGTATCCGCCGGGATTTTTGCATTCCCAGGATATTTTGGCGATATCCTTCATACTGCTGGTATAGATATTATCCACATAATCGTCATCATTTCCCCACTTGGGCACTTTTAGAAACTCCATCCTCTCTTTTTCATATCCCTTCCAGTCAGCTTTGAGCATCTCTAAAAGCTGCGTCATGGTATATTTTTTATCATCATAAACCAGCTTTTTTACTCCAGCGAGAACATCACCGTATTCGCTGAAACCAAAATGCGTAAACCAGAGAGTAGCCTGTTCTGTTTGATACGCATCAACATCTTTTCCGCTCTCTACACATCTTTCCATTACTGATGATATAAATGGTCTTTGATGCTGGGTTGCTACAACCCACTGAATTATATTATCTATCCTCACACCCATATACATGATCATTCGGTGTTGTTCTAACCATGCCTCATAAAATTCTTCATAGGTCTTGAATTTGGTTGGATCACCGGTCTTTATCCCCATACGCATTTTACTGATGGGATCCATTCCATTAAACAAGGCTAATTCCACAGATTTTACGCCGGCAGCTGTAATAGGGCCAGGATATCTGCGACCTGGTGCACCAGTCTTTGTAATGGGTGCAGGTGCCATGCATGCCTGGTGTACCCACTTGCGGGAATCATCAACGCTAAATCCAAACCAGTGTTGTAAACAATCCATTATAATAGGGTCGTTTCTCATGGAGGGATACCCTAATCCATGTTTTATGCATTCAAAGACCTGCTGCAATGTTTTTTTACGAACATTGGGATGATATCTGAAGGATATGGTAGGATCACAGGTTCTTGTAAGACGGGCAGCTTCGAGATAACAATCCGTAAGGTCATTACATGCATCACTCCCGTCGTCATTGGTACCTCCAAGAGTCCACACATAAATTATGCCTCCCTGGGTACTTTCACGTGCAAGCCTCATGCTGACATTGTGAGTTTCACAACACCTTAACCGTAATTCTGCACAATACTCAACAGCATCTTCACGGGTAATATTTTTTTCATCAATTACATCTTTTTTATAGTATTTCCACTGATAATAATCAAAACGGCAGGGCCAGCCGCCCTGGCTTCCCCACTCAAACCTGTAGGCAACATTCATGAAATGGTCAAATTGAATAACTTCCCAGAAATGTTCAGGCGGACGTCCAGGAACCTTTTCACATGTTTCTGATATTCTTAAAAGTTCTTCTTTTCGTGTTGTATCAGTGGTAAAATTTTCAGCAATTATTCTGGCAAGCCTTGCATGACGTTTTGTCCATACAAGCAATCCCTCAAGGGATGTTTTCATTGCTTTCCACTGATCGATTTTTGGAAGAAGTTCAAATGCTTCTGCACCATCAGGAGCGCCTTCGTGAAGTTTTTTATGGGCAGCTGCAAGATTCTCATCAATCTGTTTAATAACACCCTCAAAACCTGCCTTATACATCCATTCCGGCTGCAGAGTAACGTAATCTACATTGGACAAAGCTCTGTTCCCCCAGAGCGTGTATCCCATAGCACATACCATTCTCTCTTTGCTGGTAAGGTATTTTTCAGCCTTTGCCAGAAGAGTTCTCGGTTTCCAGAAATCTATAGCCTCTTTCAGCCAGGGCCTGTCTTCTTCAGACAGATAATCAGATCTGTCGTTGAATATATCTTCATTCCCCATATAGGAACCCCAGGGGCACCATTGAACGTTGTGTGGTGCTGAGCCGTTGTAGCCGACTATTCTTGATTGATCGATAATAAAAACTGGGCTATTGGTAAAAATGGCATTCATAGCTTTACCTTTTGTCAACACCCATGGTTCCATGGGATCTGCCTCTTTGAACACCTTTGTACCCCATTTAATTGTTTCTGTTTCTACCTTAACTCCAGGCAGATACGAAGAACCCTTGGTCGCCTTGGACCACACAGCTTTTCTTAAATAGTCTAGTCTGGAAGTTCTTGCTTTTTCCGCCCAGTTCCAATATTCACCTTTTTCCAATAGATCTTGTTCTTCAGTGTTTACAATTCTTGCCATCT
>JAUVKE010000108.1 GCA_030592105.1 Desulfobacteraceae bacterium | reverse complement strand
GAAGTATGGAAGAAATCTTCACGATTATGTGCAGATTTGTATAAACATTTTCAAGATATTAAAGATTTTGGGTTTCCTCCTCGTTTCTAAGGAAGATAAATTAGTATCGATATGCTTTTACTGACAACTGACAACTGATAACTGATAACAACTTTTTTGTTTTTTGTGACAGAAGTTCAGGTGTAAGGTACTAAAAGGGAGGGCTATGAAAAGAGCGTTGATAACGGGTGTCACGGGCCAGGACGGGGCATATCTGTCCCAATTTTTGCTGGAAAAAGATTATGAGGTTCATGGGATTAAACGAAGATCTTCCTCATTTAATACTTCCCGTGTTGATCATCTGTACAGGGATCCCCATGAGGAAAATGTCCGTTTTTTTATGCATTACGGTGATTTAACAGATGCCACAAACCTGATTCGAATCATACAGGAGATTCAGCCGGATGAAATTTATAATCTGGCGGCTCAAAGTCATGTTCAAGTCTCTTTTGAGACCCCTGAATACACTGCCAATTCCGATGCTCTCGGCACTTTGCGTATTCTTGAAGCCATCCGTATTCTTAATCTTGAAAAGAAAACCAGATTTTATCAGGCATCCACAAGTGAAATGTTCGGCAAGGTGATTGAAACCCCCCAAAAAGAGACTACCCCCTTTTATCCCAGAAGCCCCTATGCCGCTGCAAAGGTGTATGCCTACTGGATTACGGTAAATTACAGAGAGGCATATGGCTTATTTTCCTGTAATGGCATCCTTTTTAATCATGAATCTCCCATACGGGGGGAGACATTTGTTACCCGTAAGATAACCCGGGCAGCTGCCCGGATTAAACTTGGCTTGCAGGATCTTTTGTATCTTGGAAATATTGATTCCAGAAGGGACTGGGGGTATGCAGCCGATTTTGTCAGGGGAATGTGGCTCATGCTTCAGGAGGAGACTCCTGACGATTTTGTTCTGGCCACCGGTCAGACCCGTTCTGTGAGGGAATTCGTTGAAAAGGCGTTTATGGAAATCGGTGTTAAAATAGTATGGAAAGGTTCGGGGGTGGATGAGGTGGGAAAAGATGCTGCAACCTGCAAAGAGCTTATCCGTATAGATCCCCGTTATTTTCGGCCTGCGGAGGTTGATTTGCTCCTTGGAGATTTTTCAAAAGCAAGGGAGAAACTAGGCTGGGAGCCGACTGTTACTTTTGATCAAATGGTTACCATGATGGTCCAGGAGGATATAAAAGAGGCACAAAGGGATCAACTTTGCAAAAATAAAGGTTTTAGAACCTTTAACAGTATTGAGTAAGGGACTGGCTTATGGAAATAAAAAGAGACTCCAGAATATATGTGGCTGGACATCGCGGCCTGGTCGGTTCTGCCATAATCAGGCAGCTTAAAAAGGACGGATACGGGAATCTTGTTACAAGAACGAGCAATGAACTCGATCTCACAAGGCAGGGGGGGGTGGAGGATTTTTTCAGGGAGGAAAAACCGGAATATGTTTTTCTTGCCGCTGCAAAAGTTGGAGGAATATACGCAAACAATACCTGGCCCGGGGATTTTATATATAATAATCTGGCAATTCAAACAAATATTATCCATGGGGCATATCTGTCCGGGGTGAAAAAGCTCCTTTTCCTTGGGAGTTCATGTATCTATCCCAGGGAGTGTCCCCAGCCGATGAAAGAGGAAGACCTCCTTTCGGGCCCTTTGGAACCCACCAATGAACCTTACGCAATCGCAAAGATTGCTGGTATCAAAATGTGTCAGGCATATAACCGCCAATACGGAACCGGTTTTATTAGTGTAATGCCCACCAATCTTTACGGCCCCAATGATAATTTTGATCTTGATACTTCCCATGTTCTCCCCGCGCTCATCAGAAAAATTCATGAGGCAAAACTGGCTTCTGCAAAAGAGGTGATTATCTGGGGAACAGGGGCACCAAGGCGGGAATTTCTCCATGTGGATGATCTTGCCGGGGCGGTCATATTTTTAATGAACAAATATAATGGTTCAGAGATTATTAATATTGGCACAGGGATTGATCTTACTATTTGTGAACTTGCGGAAATGATTGTAAAAATAGTCGGTTTTAAGGGCGCCCTTAAATTTGACAGGTCAAAACCTGACGGGATGTTGAAGAAACTGCTGGATATATCAAAGTTAAAGGCTCTTTCATGGAAACCCCAAATTAGTTTGAAGCAGGGTATAATGGAAACCTACATGTGGTATATAAATGATAGAGCATAAGCAACCGGCGATTTATGGTAAAACAGGAAAATATATGAAAGAAAAGTTCAATATTTCGTCGTTATTATGGATATCAGTATATTTTGTTTTGCTTGCAGGAATATTTTTGTCCGCCCTTATCTATTTGACAGGGGAGTGGAAAAAGGATGATTTTTCATACTGCTATATTGTCCCGTTTATAATTTTTTATCTAATATGGGAAAAAAAGGAGCAGTTTTTTTCGGCACCTTCTCTCCCATCATGGAAAGGGATTTTTATTTTATGCCTGGGGATATTTTTTTTCTGGGTGGGGGAGCTCGGAGGAGAGTATACAGCGCTGTATATATCTTTTTGGCTGGTACTTGTGGGGCTTTGCTGGCTGCATATGGGTTGGGAAAAAATAAAAATAATCTCTTTTCCCCTTGCGTTTATCCTAACCATGTTTCCCCCTCCTAATTTTATTTATAATAAAATTTCGGTGAGCCTTAAGTTATTATCTTCGCAACTGGGTGTGGCCACAATGCAGATTTTCGGCATGTCCGCCTACAGGGAAGGGAATGTGATTGACCTTGGCTTTACCCAGTTGCAGGTTGTTGATGCGTGCAGTGGTTTGCGGTATCTTTTTCCCTTGATTATTTTAGGACTTCTCCTGGCCTATTTTTACAAGGATTTTTTCTGGAAAAAAATTCTATTAGTGATTTCCACGATTCCCATTTCCATATTTGTAAATGGGATCAGGATTGCTTCGGTGGGTATTCTTTATCCGGTTTTTGGTCAGAAAGTTGCGGTGGGTTTTTTCCATGATTTTTCCGGCTGGTTTATTTTTATGATTTCCGTGGGAATTATGGTGGTTGAAATGTGGGTTTTAAGGAAGATTCCACCGAGAATCAGCCTATCTTATAATGAACCCCCGGCAGGAACAGATTCTAAAGAACCCGGGGTTGCGCCAATTCAAAATTCAACATTTAAAATTCAAAATTTGTTTCCATCCCCTCAGTTTGCTGTGGCGGTTTTACTCCTGGGGGCGACCTGGGGGTTGTCCCATGGGATTGAGTTCAGGGAAAAAATTCCCGTTGCCAAATCTTTTGATCAGTTTCCCCTCAGGGTGGGCAAATGGACAGGAATCCGCAAGAGCATGGAACCAAAATTTATTGATGCCCTTGATCTTAGTGATTATGTGATGATCGATTATCAGGACCCCCAGGGCCGGAATCTCAATTTTTATGTGGCCTATTATGAAAGCCAGCGTAAAGGTGAGTCCATCCATTCTCCGGCCACATGCCTTCCTGGAGGCGGATGGATATTTAAAAACGCAGGAGCAGTTAAATTACCCTTTCCTTTGAATGCCCGGGGGGACAGTTTTACAAATCGTGCTTTAATGGAAAAAACCGGAATCAAACAGCTTGTTTATTACTGGTTTCCCCAAAGGGGGAGGATCCTGACCAATGCTTATCAGTTAAAGATATTTGCGTTTTGGGATGCATTGACAAAGCAGAGGACGGATGGCGCTCTTGTCAGGGTCATCACATTAATTTATCAGGACGAAGATATTAAAGCTGCTGAGAATAGGGCACAGAAGTTTATTTTGGAGATAGCCCCTGTGCTGGATGAATATTTACCCCGGTAATATTCTTGAAATCTCCTCGTTTTACTTTCGCTCTCAACTCTATTTGTAGCTATTCAGTGTCGCTGGTTTAATCAGATTATACCTGTTGCCGTGTATATTAGGATCGGAAATGAAATTACTTGAACGAAATTGTTTGTCTTTTGGTCCATCTACTGCGTTACATCAAAGGCCGAATACATTAAGTATTCAACCTTTAATGCGCCTTGTATATGAACCAAAATCCTTCACAATTTCTGTTCAATTTATATAATTTCCGATCCTTATCTGAATAGTTACCTTTTATTTTTGTTTTTTTGAATAACAAAATGATACTTTTTTCAACTTTATTCTTGTCAATGTTTATTACCATTGCACTTATCCCTTTTTTAAAGGGGTATGCTGTTAAAATTAATGCTGTTGATTTTCCTGATGGTAAAAGAAAACTCCATGGCCGTCCCATGCCGAGAATTGGTGGACTAGCTATGACCATCGGCGCTTTGATCCCGATTTTATTCTGGACAAGCCTTGACAGGTTTATTGTATCGATTTTAATCGGTTCAGGGATAATTGTCTGCTTCGGGGTTTTAGATGATATTAAAGAGTTGGGATATAAAACTAAATTTGGGGCTCAGTTAACAGCAGCGGTAATTGTAATTTTTTTGGGAGGGGTACATTTCCCTGATTATCTGGAATCTCTTGCGTGGAGTAAAGTCTTTTATATTGCTTTTTCTCTTCCTTTAACTCTATTTTTTATAGTAGGGATGACAAATGCCATTAACCTTACAGACGGTCTCGACGGTCTTGCGGGGGGTGTCTCCATATTTACCTATGCGGGTATAGGGTGTCTGGCCTATTTAAGTAATAACAATCTTATACTTCTTATCTGTGTTGGTGTGGTGGGCGCGATATTCGGATTTCTAAGGTTTAACACCCATCCTGCCGTTGTTTTCATGGGGGATGCCGGGAGTCAGACCCTGGGCTTTATGGCAGCGGTCCTTTCCATAAGCCTGGTGCAAAACAATCCTCCTTATTCTGTGGCATTGCCCCTTCTTCTTGCCGGCTTTCCTGTTTTAGATACTTTAACCGTGATGATTGACCGGATTATAAAAAAGCAATCACCTTTTAGAGCAGATAAACGGCATTTTCACCACAGGCTCCTTCGCCTTGGTCTTTATCATACTGAAGCTGTCCTTTGCATCTATATTCTTCAGTTTTTAATTATAGCATCTGCTGTTTGGTTCCGGTTTTATCAGGACTGGAAGATTATATTCTTATACCTTTGTTTTTCATTGCTTATAACAGCAGGTTTTATGGTTGCTGAAAAAAAAGGTATACTATTTTAAGGTCGAATTTTTTTGATAATGTTATAAAAAGGGCCTTAAGAAGACTTAAGGAGAAAAATGTTTTTATAAAATTTTGTTTTAAAACAACCTCTATCTGCATTTTTTTGCTTTTGTTTTTTACTGCTTGTATTCCTGCCACTATCCCGCGGGTTTTTTGGATTTTTTCTATTATTATGTTCCTGTTGATTATAATATCCATACCCTGTAAAAAAGAATGGCTTGGCCGTTTACTTCGGGTTTTCATATATTTTTTTCTCCCTTTTCTGGTCTTTATAAGTGAGGTCGATAAAGTTCCATGGTTGAGTTCTCAATCAGAATATGTTTATAATCTGTTGTTTGGGATTTTGGCTTTTTTTGTGATACTGGTACTAAAGTTTACAAAACGGAAAAAAGGTTTTACTGCCACTCCCATGGATTTTCTTATATTTGGGGTCGCATTAATTGTTCCCAACTCGACCATGGGTTTTATAGAAGATGGCCATATGGAGCTTGTTGCTGTAAAAATTATAATTTTTATATTCAGTTATGATGTTATTATCGGTGAATTAAGGGGTGAACTGAGGAACCTGGGGTTATCAACTGCTGCTATTTTTATGCTGATTTTTGCACGGGGTATCTTTTGATCTTCAGAGATGAATTTTTGTATGGATCTGTTATTGAATTTTTATTAAATCAGGGATGTTAATATGTTTAACCCATGGCGCAATATAACAGCTATTTTGATTGTCCTTATCTTTTTTTCCGCATGCGGCAGCGTGGAAGAAAAAAGAATGAAGTTTTATAATAAGGGGAAGGCACTTTATGAAAAAGGGGATTATGTCAGGGCCCGGCTTGAGTTTAAAAATTGCCTCCAGATGGATCCGAAATTTGCAGATGCTTATTATATGCTCGGTATGGTCGAGTTAAAGGTGAAAAATTTTCAGAAAGCCTTTAAAATGTTTTCACAATCGGCTTTCCTTGATCCGGCCAAGCTTTCTCCTCACCTGGAGCTTGGGAAAATTTTTATGGCAGCTAAGGCATTTGACAGGGCAAAAGAAAAAGTTGATCTTGTGTTAAACGCAGAGCCTGAAAATCAGGATGGTCTACTTCTAAAAGGGGCACTTCTTCTTTTAGAGAAAAAAAGTCTCCAGGCAGAAAATCTTTTTAAGGGTCTCATAAAAAACGGGATGACTGAACCTGACCTTTATCGAATGCTGGCATCTATTTATTTAAAAAACAAAGATATAAAATCGGCGGAAGAATTGATTGAAAATGGAATAAAGGTTAATCCTGATGGGATTCTTCTCCGTATTATGCTTGCCAGAATTTATGCGGTAAATAACCGGATTGATGATGCTGCTGCTCTTTTAATGAAGGTGATCAAGATGCGACCTGATAAAGATGAACACAGGTTAAATCTTGCCAGCTTTTATTGGGATTCCGGACACCGTGACAAGGCGCAGGATATTTTGGACAAGATCCTTGAATCAAATGTAAAAAATGAGGAAAAATGGATCAGTCTTACAAAATTTTATATTTTAAAGAAAGATGAAGCAAAGGCTGAGAAAATACTTGAACAGGGTATTAAAAACAATCCTGCTTCCTTTAAATTTCGTATGTTCCTGGGCGAGCTCAGGGTTAAGAAGGGGGAGATTGATTCTGCCATGGAGATACTTAAAGAATGCCTGGCTTTAGATAAAGACCCGGCAGCCCCTGATATTCTTAAAACAAAAACTGCTCTTGCAAAGTTGTATCTGTTAAAAAAGGATATTGAAATTGCTCAAAAATATGCAGATGAAGTTCTGGAAGAAGATCCAAAAAGTCTTGATGCCCATTTCACCAGGGGTAATATTTTGCTTGTTAAGGGAGACGGATTTAATGCCGTGTCCGAATTCAGGCCGGTAGTTGCAAAAAAACCTGAATTTATAAGTGGTTATCTCCGCCTGGCACAAGCACATCTTTTAAACAAAGAAAAAACCCTTGCATTGGATACTCTAAAGAGTGCCCTGAAGGTTGAGCCTGAATCAAAAGAGGTTTTAACAGGTATCGCAAAACTTTTGTTGCTAAATAAAGATTATAAAGGGGCAGAAGAGTATTTAAAAAAAGTTTTGCAATATTATCCTGGTGATATTGGTGCCCTATTAAAGCTGGGTGATTTTTTTACAATTTTAAAAGAGTTTGACAAGGCTCGGGAACAATATGATTTGATTATAAAGAAGGTTCCTGAAAATCCTGTGGGTTATTTGAGGGTTGCAAGGATTTATCAATTCGAAAAAAAATTAAACAAGGCTCTTTTTATACTTGAGCAGGGATATGAAAAAAACCGGTATTCTCCTTCTTTGCTTTCACCCCTTGTCAGGCTTTATCTTTTTCAGGGGAAATATGACAAAGCATTGGGGATATGTAAGGAGGCAATAGCGGCTAAACCTGATAACCCGTTTTTTTACGATCTCATGGGGCAGGTTTATGTTTTTGGAAAAGAATATGCCAGGGCAGAATCTTCGTTTAAAAAAGCGATCCTGACCCAGCCCCTGTGGCCGACCCCCCATAATAATCTGGCTATGCTTTATATAGCCCAGGGAAAAGAACAAGAAGCAATAGCCGGTTTTGAGACCGCTTTAAAAGAAAATCCCAATAATCCTGCTGCATCCTTATCTTTAGGCCAGCTTTATAGCCATGCAGGTGAGTATGAAAAAACCATCAAACTCTACAGAGATGCTCTTAAGGTAAACCCAGGCCTGTGGCAGATTGCCAATAATCTAT
>JAUVKE010000285.1 GCA_030592105.1 Desulfobacteraceae bacterium | reverse complement strand
GGGGTCTCCTATCATGATCCGGAATCAAGATGGGCCATGGCTTATGGAATGTATCCCGCCATGGGTTTTGGTTTTGAATTTGATTCTGATTCTCCGGCAAGATTTGGTGCAAAATCGTCTAGTATAATGCGGTATCTTTTTTGCGCCCCTGCTGTTTCATATAAAATTTTTGATACCCTTTCCCTGGGGTTTTCTGCAGGCATGGGTAAAGCTGCAGAAAGTCTTGATATGACTCTCAGGTTCCCCAATGAAATACTGGTTCTTTCAACTACTCTGTCTGATCTGTCTGAATTTATAGTTGCTAATATTCCCGAACTTGGCGATGTTTTTCCCGCGCCCTGGCTGGGGGGAGGACTAGAATTGTACGAGCCGGTGGGAACTTTTAAGATGGATATATCTGATAATATGACAACATCTTTTAATATCGGTCTGTTGTGGGATCTTTTTAACTGGTTTTCTGCGGGTATGGTTTATCAGAGCGAATCAAAGGCAAAAATGGGAGGGGATTATAGAATATCTTATTCAGAAAGTTTCTATAACCTGACAAACTGGTTTCAAAGTAACGAAGTGCTCATGATAGTGGCGCAGGAAATGGGGCTGCCGGAAAGTTCTGTTCACAGCCAGGTGGGAAGGGTCAGTACGAAATTTAAATTCCCCATGAGGTTTCAGTGCGGAATTATGCTCCGCCCTTTTAAAACGTTGAGACTGATGTGTGATTATCATTGGACCAACTGGTCTGTATGGAAAGAGGATACCTTTAACTTTGACCAGGATATGCATCTTTTACAGGTGATGCAGTTTTTAGGTCACACCGAGGGGCCAAGAAAAATTACGCTTAAGCGGGATAATAAAGATACCCGTCACTTTAGTTATGGTCTTGAATGGCAGCCGGTTAAAGGGGTCTTTCTACGGCTGGGGTACGAGCCGAAAAATTCAATGATCCAGAAAAATAATTTTTCTTTAACCATGCCCCTTACTAAAATGACGATATACAGTGGCGGGCTTGGTCTTGAACTGGGATCTTTCACCTTTGATGCGGGGTATTCATATCTTAAGTCCGATAAATTTTCTCTTCCTGATCTCACGGGCCGTTATTTTAATTTATGGGGTGCCCCCATTAGTCCCTATGTGGGAATAAACTACGAGCAGGAGATTACAGCGGAGTTTTATACCTTTGCCATAAGCTATAAATGGTAGGGTTATGTATCCTCTCGACTTTGAGTTAAATAATCAGCATAATTGCCTCAGAAATTGAGTCGATTAGCATATTGAGCGACTCAAATATTAATTCTGCAAAATAAATCAACCAATAGTCCTTCTTGACATTAGGCTGAGATGTGTATAGAATAATAAAATATTACACATTATCAAGAAAGGAGGCTCTGATGAGAACTAATATTGTAGTAGATGACAATTTAATGGCAGAAGCATTAAAATTAAGTAACATTAAGACCAAGAAAGGCGTTGTCGAGACAGCTTTAAAGCTACTTGTTCAAGTCAAAAGACAAGAAGAAATTCGAAAACTTAGAGGTAAGTTAAACTGGGAAGGAAATTTATCAGAAATGAGGCTTGATTAATGGTTTTGGTAGATTCTTCTGTATGGATAAATTATTTTAATGGCAAAAACACATGGCAAACTGAAATCCTTGACCAAATGTTATTACAAATCCCTTTGCTTACTGGCGACCTAATACTAACAGAAGTGCTGCAAGGCTTTAAAAAAGAAAATGAATACAAAAAAGCCAAAGAAGTTATGAGCATACTATCTTGTCAACAACTTGGTGGCTACGAAATAGCCATCAAAAGCGCAGAAAACTATAGAATATTAAGAAAAAAAGGGATTACCGTCAGAAAAACAATTGATGTAATCATTGGAACATTCTGTATCAGTGAAAATATTCCATTACTACATGATGATAAAGACTTTGAACCTATGATCAAACATTTAGGTTTAAAATCAATTTCCCAAACTCTTGTGCATTAAGAGATAGATATCAGGAATTAAAGTGGCAATTAAACTAAAATTTAGAAGCCCGTTAGCAAAAAAAGCTCGTAAAGGTTTTCAGGGTTATCCAATGGCTACGATTGCCTATCACAAGGATTTTAAATGAAAAAACGCATTATTTTTTTTACATCGATTTTTATACTCCTTTTTTTTTATTATAATGCCTTTTGCGAGGATGTTCCAACCGCCGTGCAAGCAGAAATAAAAACAGACTCGCAAATTGAAGAGCTGCAAAATGAAATTGAAAAAATGAAAGATCAGATCCAGAATTTGCAAAACGAAGCAGATGCAAGAAGAAAATTAAAAAGCAAGGAAGGAGAGAAAGCCCAAAAAAAGAGTATAGAAGATATATTAAAAGCCTCTGCCAAAAGATATACTCTTATTAAAAGAGGTAATATTGAGCTCCAGGACACCCTTTCCTATTCCTATTACGCGGACGACAAGATCGAAACATTAACAGCCGATGACGGCACCTTCAGCGGTCTGCAGGTCGACCATTCAAAGGAGCATACTCTTGTAAATACCATTTCCGCAGCATATGGAATACAAAATAATTTAAATGGCTCTATTAATCTCCCTTTTGTTTATAAATATGAAAAATCCGACCGTAAAGAAGAGACTGATATCGGGGATATTTCATTCGGGCTGCAGTATCAGCCCTTTAAGGGGGGCGGAGAATGGCCTAATATGCTTTTCAGCGGTTCATTTAAAACACAGACAGGGAGAAGTAAATATGAAATTAACCCAGAAACTGAACTTTCCACAGGTTCAGGAACCTATTCCTGCACCCTGGGGGTAAACGGGAGCAAGGTCATAGATCCGGTTGTAGCTTTCGGTGGTTTTTCCTATACCCATAAATTCAAGGAGAATCTCAGCCAGCGTCAAAGCAGCGGAGCTATCCTGACCAAAGTGGACCCTGGCGAAACCTTGAGCTACAGCCTTGGCCTTGGTTATTCCCTGACCTATAATTTATCATTTACAGCATCGTTTCAGCAGAGTTATTCCCATAATATCAGCTACTGGATAGATGGTGAAAAAATATCCGGCTTTACTGAAAACAGTGCCATGCTGGTTTTTGGGACTGGAATCCGGCTGAATAGAAAAACATCATTATATATTAATATCGGCTCAGGATTAACTGAAGATTCGGCAGATTTTATGATATCATTCAGGTTGCCGCTTCAATATTCATTATTTGACTGAGGGGTTGTGGATTTTTAGTAATGGAAAAGGAGTGTGAGGTGAAATATGAGCGATGAGAAAAATGCTTATCATTATAAGCAGTTAAATGTCTGGCAAAAGGCGATTAAGCTTGTTATCCATGTTTATAGCGCAACAAAAAAATTTCCTGAGCATGAAAAAAATGGTCTGATTTCGCAAATGCGGCGCAGTGTTGTTTCCATACCTTCCAATATTGCAGAGGGTTATGGTAGGCATTCTGACAAAGATTTAGTCCGTTTTATTAATTTTGCAAAAGGCTCTTTGTATGAATTAGATACACAAATCGAAATTTCAATGCAGCTGAAGTACTTGAAGTTAAAAGATTTTGATCTTATTTCCAGCCTTATGGATGAAACAAGCCGAATGTTATCCGGCCTCAGAAAATCAAAAATCAAACTTCAATAATTTTAAAACAGAATGCTAACAACACAAAACAAAAAAACTCAAAATGTAAAATTAAAAACTCATTATTCATTATTAACAATAATTTTTTTATCATCTTTTTTTTTTGTAGTAAGGTTGTGCCATGCTTTTGTAAATGAAGATATCGGTATTAATACAAAGGCAATGTCTCTGGGGAATTCCGTAACAGCCTATACCCCGGGCGTTATGTGCATTATGACTATCAAATTTATTTGGAGGTATACCTGTGAACAATCTATATACTGCCGTCACAAAAAAAGATGGGAACTGGTGGGTGGGTTGG
>JAUVKE010000524.1 GCA_030592105.1 Desulfobacteraceae bacterium | reverse complement strand
GAAACGCATTTGCCCTCCCTTTTTTAAGAGAAACATTTAATGCCGTTACCATCGCTTTTGGCATAAGGAATATCAGCGACAAAAAAGGTGCTTTAAAATCATTTTATAAAAGCATGAAATCAGGGGGGATGATCCTCATCCTTGAACTTACGGCTCCTGAAAAAGGGCTACTGCTTTCTGTTTATCTTTTATATTTTCAAAAAATACTCCCTTTAATTGGATTGTTTTTTTCAAAAAACAAAAAAGCCTATACCTATCTTCCTGAATCTGTAATGAATTTCCCCAAAGATGCTGCATTTATAAAAATAATGCGACAGGCAGGATTTGAGAATATCAGATATAAAAAAATGACAATGGGAATTGCCACTTTATATACAGGATACAAAAACAGCAGGCAAAAATAACCCGGCAAATCCAGGTATGCACATATAAGATGTTCAGACAATAAATTTCATAAAGCCAGAGGGTGAAATTGAGCTATGGTGAAATTTAAAAAACTCTGGCTGTTTGAGCGCAGCGAGTTCCAGAGATTTTTAAATTTTATTATAGCTCAGTCTATTGCTGAAATTCGACTATGAACATCTATAGAAAAACGGGATTGGTTCAAATTTTACCCTATCTCAGTTTTGCTATCTGCTGGCCAAAGTTAGAGCCAACCCAAAAAATCTATATAAACGGTCTTCTTATAACAGTCTCTTTTAACCACCTTTTGTCGTCTTTTTCAGGGTATTGTATGTTGTAGTGAAGGCCGCGGCTCTCCTTTCTGTGCATCGAGCATTTTATAATAAGGCCGGCCACGGTGGCGATATTTCTCAGCTCTATTAAATCACCGGCAATCTTAAAATTCCAGTAGTATTCAAAAATTTCTTTTTCAATATTTTCAATACGTCTTTTTGCTCTTTCAAGGCGTTTGTTAGATCTTACTATTCCCACATAATTCCACATGAGCCTTCGTATTTCATCCCAGTTATGGGAAACCATGATACCTTCATCACTATCTGTTGTTCCGGTATCATCCCATTCCGGAGGTTCCTGTAAATTTTGAAACCCGTATTCATTTAATTCTTTTACCGCCTGCTTTGCAGCAGCATCAGCATAAACCAGGGCCTCGATCAATGAATTACTGGCAAGTCTGTTAGCTCCATGGAGACCTGTGCATGCGGTTTCCCCCACCGCATAAAGACTTTTTATATCTGTTCGGCCTGCCATATCCGTCACAATACCTCCGCACATATAATGGGCAGCAGGAACCACAGGTATGGGATCTGTGGTTATATCTATTCCAAAGGATAAACACTGGGTGTAAATATTTGGAAACCGCTTTTTTATAAAACCTGAGTCCTTATGGGATATATCCAGAAACACAGAATCGTTCCCGCTTTGCTTTAATTCAGTATCAATGGCGCGGGCAACCACATCCCTGCAGGCCAGGTCCTTCATGGGATCATACTTTTCCATAAAGGCTGTCCCATCCCCACGGATCAAAACCCCCCCCTCCCCTCTTACAGCTTCTGAGATCAGAAAATTTTTGGCATCCCGATTATAAATAAAAATGGGATGAAACTTGACAAAATCAAGGTCCGCCACCGATGCGCCTTCCCTGAATCCCATGGCAATCCCAT
>JAUVKE010000534.1 GCA_030592105.1 Desulfobacteraceae bacterium | reverse complement strand
ATTTTTTTTAATAATCCCTGCAGATGCAACAATTTTTTCAAGACGCTCCGGCACTCCCTTTGGCAGTGGTGGATCAAATATATGAGTGATTTTACCAAAAAAATCCCGCTGTATCTGATTAATTTTTTCTATTTTTTCAGCATTTGTATGTTCCTTAAAATTCATTATTTACATTCATCCTTCAGTCTTTTCCCCTTTACCCTATCAACCTGAATAATTAACAATATTTTTTATGCAGATCATCAAAAATAACCGGAATCTTTTCATAAAATTCGGCAAGAAGAGGAATCATTATTTCCCGTATTTGAGGATGAGCTGCTTTGGAGCATCTCAGGTTTAAAACATGTATCCATTCTCTAAGATTACACGTCATAACCACTTCTGTCTTAAGGCTGTTTGGCAGCACACTTCTCGCCTGTTCCGGTCTTGCTCCGACTGAAATTAGTTCCATATAAATATTTTCCGCACTTTTCATCGCTTTAAGCCATTGTGAGTATTCTTCTGTCTCTTCACCCCAGAAAACAGGCTTGATCACTGTTATTTCATTGGAAAATTTATCTTTAGAATAGTTGGCATACCTGGTGCTTTCCTGACTGTAAGCCGCCAGTCTATGCCTGACAAGTTCATGAGTTACTCCCCTGTCGCAGATAAATCTTACTGTAATGCTTATATGCTCTATAACGCTGTGATGCCCTGATTTAATAATTCGTTTTACAAAACCGGCAGAAGACTCAGGTGTGATTTTTTCTTCTGATTTGTAACAGGTACGCCCTGCTTCCTCGATTCTGTTTAGAATCGTATTTCCGTTTTCCATAAACAAAATTTTATGCGAAGGGGAAATAATTTTCAAAGGTCACTCCTTTAATTAACTCCAATAATTAACTCCAAAAACATGGCAGCCACAGCCCACCCTAACAAACCACACGATTAGTAAGAGTTCCGATTTGTTCTATAGTCATTTCAACCATATCTCCGGGTTTAAGATATACCGGAGGTTTCCTTACAAAACCAACTCCGCTGGGAGTTCCTGTCAGGATTACTGTTCCAGGGAGGAGTGTCATTCCGGATGAAAGATATTCAATGATTTCTGCAACAGAAAAAATCATATTGCAAGTGTTTGCTTTTTGCATTACTTTTCCATTTACAATACATTTCAGCTCAAGTTTTTGAGGATCTTTAACTGCATCAGCAGTAACCAGCACAGGGCCTAACGGGCAAAAAGTATCAAAACTTTTGCCGCGTATCCATTGTCCGCCACCTGCGTTTTTCTGCCACCTTCTTGCAGAAACATCATTTGCTACAGTATATCCGAAAACATAATCGAGTGCTTTTTCAGCAGGTATATCTTTTGCAGTTTTTCCAATAACTGCGGCAAGCTCAATTTCATAATCGACTTCCATGGGATCCATGCAGGATGCCGGAATTATTATCGGCTCACCAGGATTATTAAGAGATGCAGGGTTCTTCATAAAGAGTACCGGATACTTTGGCAGTTTTGCTCCGGTCTCTTTTGCATGATCATGATAGTTCAAGCCGATACAAAGAATTGCTGACGGGACAAGAGGTGCCAGCAGTTTCAT
>JAUVKE010000070.1 GCA_030592105.1 Desulfobacteraceae bacterium | reverse complement strand
GGAGGAGGATAAAGCGAACAAAAAAGCATAACAATATTTTATTAACTGGTATACTTTTCAATTAACACAGTGGTACACTTTTTACTTGCAATATACAAGATAGGGGTCGCTGCCCACTATGATAAGATGGAAATCGTTTCTGATCTCTGCCATACTCTTGCATGTATCCACGAGATCGGAAAGATTCTTTTCCCTGGATATGCGGCCCACATAAAGGAGTTTGAATCCGTTCTCGCTTACGTTGAATTTTTTGCTGAAGAACCCGTTTCTTTTGGAAGGATGAAAACGCTCAATATCAGTACCCCGTGGGTAAAACCTTATCTTTTCTTTAGGGATGCCTTTTTTTTTAAGTTCATTGCCAGTGGCTATGGATGGTACGTACAGCGCGTCCATCTGGTTATAGTACCAGATAAGATATTTCCACATAATATCCTCCATGAATTGGTCATCAGTGAGATGATTTACATACTGAGGCAGGGCTGTGTGATAGGTGCCATAAATAGGAATTTTCAATATACTGGCAATGGCAAGCGCAACCAGGCCGATTGGTCCCGGAGTTGCGGAATGAATATGACTGAATTGCTGTTCATAACAGTAATCAAGCATCTTTAATAATGATGGATAATAGAGTTTCATATCCGGATACTCCGGCATTTCAAATATACCCGCAGGCATAAAATTTATTACACTTGTCCGTTCGTGCCTTGCTGTGGCAGGCGGCTCTAAAATTTCTGATTCGGGAACGCAGGTAATGATTGTGAGCTGTTTTTTATTTTTGATAGCCATTTTCATCTGCATTTTGAGTGTCATGGCAACGCCGTTTATATCATAGAATGTGTCAGTAAAATGGGCTATATTAAGCCTTGGCTTTTTTATTTGCATGAGCGCGCTTCGTTGTGACAGGCGGGTTGGTTTCCTGCCACTGCTGAAATGTTCCAGGCAATAATTGCAGAACTGCCGGTTTTTGACAAACAGATTGTATGAGACAAAATAAGGGGCAAGCATGGTATAAAGTGATCCAACAGAACCGATAGTATGAAAAATATTAAACAGATTTGCACTGTTAAGACTTTTGATAATTGAATCGGCAAACTGTTTGAGAACCTCCTCAGATATCTGATTTGCAAATTGAAACCATGCCTTGTTCATCTCTTCGAGATTATGATTGGAATCTTTTAACAATTCTCTCATACTTGGACTTTCAAGGATAATTTTGGCAGCGTTTTTTCGGAATATATCCCGCATTGCCTCGGGCATTGATTTGAAAAGGTACCCGGACATTCTGCTGTTTACTATTTTTCGGATCCGTTTTCCAAGCCCTGTTTTTTTTCAGAAAAATGGATCAGTGTATGATCAATAAACTTTATGAGCAGTTCCTTATCGACATAACGGTCGAGTTCAAATTTGTTGGAATAAAACTGATAGGCAATGCTGCATAAATGATGAGCAAGAGTTCGGGGGCTGGGTGCAACAGTATTTACCTTAGCCCTGTTTTGCTCTATCCCGGCCATAAATTCTTTTACCGAGGAAACTCCTTCTACCTCAGTATAGGTTGTGGCAATATAAAGTGAGGAGTGATCATCCGATCCCGCTGTCAATGTTTTGTTCCAGGGTTCATGACCCACAGGCTCTAAATCATATTTATTGGAGAGATAATCGATATCTGCCCGGGTTAAATTTTTCAAAATTTTTTGAAGAACAGAGTTCTGCTGATCGTCACGTGAACCGTTTATTTCAAAATTATTAAACAGAAGAACGGTCTGCTCCAGATGTTTAATAGTCAACCTGTCATTTATTGAGAAGAGCGGATGGGCCAGAGCATAAATGATCTTTTCATGAGTAAGATATTTGATGAGTTCAAATATATTACTCCTGAAAATAGAAATATCCTCGTGCTGCTTTTCAGTTATATCGTATGCTAGGACATGGATTTTGCAACGGTCCTCAGGAAAATATGTTGTGATCTCTTCACTTAAAAAGGTGTTTTCCAGGTGGGCGATTTCCAGACTTCCGGCTAAGGTATTATGATCGGTAATCGTGACAAGGTCCATCCCTCTGTTCCGCGCCAGTGCATAGAGATTTTCAGGTTCAGTATAGCTCTCGGAACAGCCTATTTTTCTGAGAATCCATTCTGAAGGCCGTTTCGAATATTTGGAGTGAACATGAAGATCCGCCTTTAATAATATGCCTTTCATATGCAAATACTCCGTTTTTATTCTTTATTGATTACTCCCCGCTTTTTTTTTAAAATTCTGATTTTTTTTAGAGAGCGCTTTGTAATAATAAACTGCAAACAGCCTGTTTTCCTAATTCCTTAGCTTGATATGGAAAGAGTCAATAAGCTCAAGTACCAAGTACTAAATAAAGAATGTTTATTAAGATAAGATTAATCTTTTATTAATAATCAGTAGTGACCGTTTAGGAAATTGAGTGAACGAAAATACGGGAAGTTTAGTTGTTTTTTCCCGCTATTACCGAATAAATTTCTTGAATTCCTAAGTTTGCTTTGCCAAAAATACGAAACGTCCCTGTGCAAGATTCTAATCAGACACTATTGATCTATTATTTTAAAATTTTGTTTTTTTATCCACACTGATACCTCTTAACAATTCAATTAACAGCTCAGCATCAGGGTTTAGACCTTTGATGAATTTGAGCCTTAAAACGATTAAACCCACTACAAAAAAAAGTGCGGAAATTATAAAAAGTATCTCTTTCAATTTTTTATTATCCTTATTAAACGCTTGAATAATTGAACATAATGTTTTATTTCACATTAATATTACGATTCTATTAGGATGGTATTAAATTTTTGTTATAATGTTTACTTGCTGCTTACGTGCTTACGTGACGCTGTTAACCTGGATATTTGATATAAGCTCAAGTAGCTTGTTCAACAAAATATGATCTGGATATGGAAAAATTTATGAATGACCTTAATGCCGCGGTGATTTTATCAAATTGTGTACCAGATCGAGAAACAGACCGGAAAGCAACAAAAGGAAAATAAAAAATATGAGCGCAGATTACAAAAACATATGGGAAACATTAGGCTCAGATCTTGCGGCACATGATGCATTGCTGACAGCTGAAAATAATTGTTTTTTGTTGTCAGGCATGTACTGTACAAAAAGTTTTGTGTCTGCCAATAATTTAATGTACTTCTAATTGTAATAAAGAGAGATAGATATGAAAGAAATAGATGTCAGGGGGTTAGCCTGTCCGGCTCCGGTATTACAGACAAAAGCAGTTATTGAAGAAATAAATCCGAATCTTATCAGAGTCATAGTTGATAATGATGCTTCAAAACAAAATGTTTGTCGGTTTTTAGAATCTCGGAATTTTGAAACTTCTGTTAAAAATAAAGGAGTTGATTTTCATATTATTGGAAAACGGAAAGGGAGTATTTCCTCTGAAATCTCTTCTGATAAAGAGTCAAAAAATGATACAAAAAAAATTATGGTGATGCTGTCTACGGATTGCATGGGCCATGGTGATGATAAACTTGGCTTAAAACTCATGATCAGCTTCATAAAGACGTTAAATGAGATGGGTTCTGAATTGTGGCGCCTGGTTTTTGTTAACAATGGAGTTAAGCTTACTATTGAAAATTCTAAGGTACTATCAGTTTTAAAAAAATATGAAAAGAATGGACTTTGTATTCTGGTCTGTGGGACATGCCTGACCCATTTTAATTTGCTTGATAAAAAGCAGGTTGGTGAAACCACCAATATGCTGGACATCGTCACAGCAATGCAAATAGCAGATAAGATAATCAATATTTAAACATGGGATACACTAACTGAATAGTTACCTTATTTTTTGCAGTCAAATGCATATTTGCTTGAATATCCTCTTGGAGTAACCATATAGTTACTATAAACTGTCGAGGCTTTGCTCCCTATAAATACTGTAGTTTGCATATTTACATGTGCAGAGTGAAGATTTTCAAGGGTTGTAATCTGGACATCCTGATTTTTTCTCATGGCACCGGTTACTATGCCGACTGGCGTATTTTTATCTCTGTATCTGAGGATAATTTTTTGAGCTTTTTCAAGATGCTGGTTTCTTTTTTTACTTTTGGGATTATATATAACTATCACAAAATCGGCTTTGGCCGCTGCTTTAATACGCTGCTCAATTAAATCCCAGGGAGTCAACAGATCGCTTAAGCTTACAGCTGCAAAATCATGAGACAAAGGGGCTCCTAAAAGAGCAGCGCCTGAGCATAGAGCTGGTATGCCTGGCACGATTTCAACAGTAAGATAGGATTTACTTGATAGCGCAATATTCGACAGGGTAGGGGAGGCAACCGTAATTTTTTTTGTCTGACAGACTTCCAGGACAAGGGCAGCCATAGCGTAAATTCCAGGATCTCCGCTCGAAATTACAGCACATGGTTTTCCTTTAAGAGCGATATCAATTGCTGCCGTAACCCTTTCAACTTCTTTTGTCATTGATGTGCTGATAATATTTTTATTCTTTATTAAAGGGTGTATCAGATCTGTATAAGTAGTATAACCGGCAATGGTATCAACCATTTCAAGAACCTCATATGCCCGCCTTGACATATGATCCAGGCTGCCTGGACCTATGCCTACTACATAGAGGCTGTTTTGGCAATGGCCACGGTTACGTTCCTGGTCGATTGTTTGGGCACAATCAGTTTCCCCTGTTTTGCTGCCAGTATTGCTGCTGCTTCGCATACGCTAGTTACTCCTATATGTTTTTCAACCATAACAGATGGTGTTTTAATATTTTTTACACTGTTTAATTCTTTTTTGTCAAAAAATTTTAATGGGAGTTCAAGCTTTTTTGCAAGAGCTATCAGTCCTGATTCATCTTTTTTTAAATCTATGCTTGCAATCCACGCCAGGCTTCCTGATGCCAGGGAAAAGCGATTTAACACATCGTCAAGGAATAAGATTATCTCTTCCATGGTTGTATTACGATTGCATCCAATGCCGGCAACTAAAACTTTGGGGCGCAATACCAGAATATTTGGATAAAGATCAGTCTTTAAATGGTTAATATAAATGCCAGGAGTATCTTTATTGAACTGTTCTTCTTTAGAATCTGAATCCTGCAGAAAATTCGATATGGTTTCAGACTTGTGTAAAAAGCCTGATGGATCATAAATATTTATTTTTTGGTCAGTTAAAAAGGCCATATTGATCTTTTTTATTGCCTCTGGATTTTCAATAAAAAGGCCTTTTTCTTGAGCCCAAATATCAATGGCAGGAAGATCGTTTACATCTGTGGCAGTAGTTATTACAGGATCTGCCCCGATTAACAGGGCGACTTTTTTTGCAAGATCATTGGCGCCGCCAATATGACCGGAAAGAAGACTGACAGCATGCTGTCCTGCTTCATCTACCACTACAACCGCAGGGTCATTGATTTTACTTTTGATCAGTGGTGCTATCATACGAACCACTATGCCAGCAGACATGATAAAGATGTGCCCGTGATATTTATTAAAGTAATTTTGTAATGCATCGGATAATTTGTTGAATCTCAAAGCACTGGCAGCAGATTTTTTTAAATTGGAAGAAAAGTGCAGGTCTACATTTTGCAATCCTTTGGCTAATTTTGCGGCAAGGTTAGCGCCTTTTGGTGTTAATGCCCATATTGCCAGTCCGTTTTTTCTATCCGGCTTTATCATTTTCGATATCCATGGGAAAAATTTTTATCGTAAAGCTTTGATTTTGCTTCTATTTGGTTTAATTTGAGAATTTTTCCAACAATGAGAAGAGCATGGCTGGTAATTTTATTTTTCCTGACTGTATCAGTTAGTTCGTTCAGATGTGTGTATATAATCTTTTCTTCAGGTTGACTTACTTTAAATGCTATTGCGCAGACTGCATCTGCCCCATAAGCTTTTTTCAGTATCTTTTCCACATCATCAATAAGTGACATACTCAGATAAATCGCCATTGAGCTTTGATGGCTTGCAAGCAACTCCAGTTTTTCAGTTTCAGGAACAGGTGTTCGACCGGCCATTCGGGTTAAAATCAGGGTCTGGGATATTTCAGGAAGAGTGTATTCAATACCCATGGACGCAGCCGCAGCAAAGGCAGCGGTTACTCCAGGAATAACCGTATATGGTATCGATTTTTTTTTTAATTCCACCATTTGTTCAAAAATAGCACCATACAGACTTGGATCGCCAGTATGAAGACGCACAACTTTCTGGCCTTTTTTATAAGCATTTGCCATTGCTGTAATTATTTCTTCAAGATGCAAAGAAGCGCTGTTTGATTTTGTTGTTTCAGGTTTGGTCCACTTTAATACTGCTTCAGGAACCAGTGACCCTGCATAAATAACGAGATCCGCTTCTTTTAAGGCATTTTGAGCTTTTACAGTGATTAATTCAGGATCCCCCGGGCCTGCACCGGCAAATATAACAGGATGAGTTATTATCATTAAAACTCCTTTCTTCCGGAAATAATCCAGACAGGATTTTGTGCATTAAGTCGTTGTCCCCACGGCATATCTTTGCTACGGTTGATTTGAATCTGGATAACTTCTGTTTGTAATCCGATCTGTTTTAGTGTATCAAGAGCAGCTTCCAGGTTTTGTATAAGAACCGTATTTATTACTATGATTCCGTTCTTTTTTAAATATTTACCTGCGGCTCTAATTATTGTTTTAAGCTCTCTGCCGCCTCCACCTATAAATATACGATCAGGCAGAGGGAGTTTGTCGAGACCGGAAGGGAGAGTGGCATTTATTATTTCCAGATTATTCACATTAAAGCGGTTTTTGTTGTTTTTGATTTGCTCTATTCTTTCAGGTTTTTGCTCAACTGCAAATATTTTTCCATTTTTTATAAAAAATGAAGCTTCTATAGAGATGGAGCCGCTTCCTGCTCCAAGATCCCACATAATATGGTCTGGTGAAAGACGAAGTTTGGAAAGTGTAACAACTCTTACCTCCGGTTTAGTGACCACTTCATTTTGGCGTTCATAGTAATTATCCGGCATCCCAAGGTAAATATTCTCTGTTTTTTCAGGCTGGGAAGGTATCCGCTTTAATACTGCGAGATTCGGTTCGGCAAACTTCATTTCAGCAGCCCTGACGAGATTATACTGGTCAATACGCTCAGAAGGCGCTCCAAGTTGTTCAAAAACAGATATATTGAAATCAGTTATACCATTTTCAAGAAGAAATTTTGCAAGCCAGGAAGGGTTTTTGTCAGGATCCGTAAATACTGCAATCGTATCTTTGGTTGTCAGTGCTTTTAAGAGCAAATGCTCATTATCTCTGCCGTGCATGCTGAGAACATGAATATCCTGCCAGGGCTCTTTAATACGGGAGAATGCGGCTGCAATTGCCGAAATATTAGGATATACTACAACATTTTTGTGACCAAGCGATTTAATTAGCAAGGAACCGATGCCGAAAAATAACGGATCACCAGATGCAAGCACCACGATAAATTCGTTCTCCATTCGTTTTTTTATGAATTTGACTGTTTCATCAATTTTTCCGATGATTTTTTTTTGGGCTGCCGGATAATCCTTGAAAAAATCAAGATGCCGTTTTCCTCCTACAAGGATATCAGCCTGCTTAATTAATTTTAGATATTTTGCGGTTAAATCGTCGGGGGAAATCCCCATTCCTATTATAGATACTGGTTTCATAATATTTTTTTATTTTTTTCTGAATTGAAAATAAGATTGCCACTATAATCAAAAATAATACTTTGTATTTGAACATCTTTACCTGTAAATACTTTCGCAGATTTAATTATTAATTTTCCAACATAAGATATAATTTGAGGATAAGCAGTATTTATAAAATCAAATGCATGACGTGCTGTATTTGCGGATAATATCTTTTCTGCAAGTTCCTGATTATTTGTAACCTCAAATGACCAGGCTGAGAGTTTCTGTAAACTTAGACCAGACCTGGCTGCATGAGTATGTGGTACGCCTTGAGCCATTTTTACAGCTTTTCCAAAAAAAACAGCGATAGTAATCTTGTTAAAACCATTCTCTAATGCTGCTTCTAACGATACTTTGAAGAAATCACCAATCTGTATAAAAGCTTCTTCAGATAGATTCTTAAATAAAGCCTGGGAAAATCTTTCGCTCCTGCGGCCAGTTGTAAAAATTATTCTTTTTACGTTAGATGCCTTTGCAACTGATAATGCAGCTTTAATCGTTGCAATATAAGCTTCATGGGACATCGGTCTTTCAAGACCTGTGGTTCCGAGAATAGATATACCGCCTATAATTCCTAATCTGGCATTTAATGTCTTTTTAGCAAGTTTTTCCCCTTCAGGTACAAAAATTTCAATTTGTACAGATTTGTTTGAATCATTACATAGTGACTCCATGACAGCCTGGGTAATCATTTTTTCAGGCCCCTGGTTTATTGCAGCTTTTCCGGGCTTAACTTCAAGCCCCGGCTTTGTGACAGTCCCGACACCTTCTCCGCCTGTAATAGATATTTTTTTTTGATTTTTATAATTAAAAAGGGTGACTCTTGCTCCGATCTTTGCTTTATGAGTAATATCAGGATCATCTCCTGCATCTTTTATAACCATACATTCTGCTTTATTGTGGCCTTGAGATTTACAGGTATACACAGGAATTTTGATTTTCTCTCCAGTTAAAAGTTCTATCTGAACACTGGAAGGTTTTTTTCTGTTTAAAATCAGAAAAAGGGCACCCTTTGCAGCAGCAGCCGCTGCTGTTCCAGTTGTAAAACCTGTTCTCAGTTTTTTTTTTACAGGCATAAAATCATCCAGTTAAATAATAAATGACTCCAATAATTACAAGACTTATTATCCTGAAGCTTTGACCCATAATAAAAAATGATGCGGCCGAAGATAAAACCAACTTCTTCTCCATAAAGCACTAAATCCGTTGATATATTTATAATAAAGCAAGCTTTATCAATGCATTTACCACACTTGCAGCAATATTTGAACCACCTTTTCTTCCATTATTTGTTATATACGGGTAATTTAGATCAATAAGCGCTGCTTTTGATTCTGCGGCATTTACAAAACCTACTGGAAGTCCGATAATTAAAGCAGGGCTTGCTTTTTTTTCTTTTATCAGCTCAATAAGTCGTAAGAGGGCAGTAGGTGCATTCCCAATCAAATAAATACCGTCTTGCATATCAGTTATTGCTGCATCAACAGCTGCTTTTGCTCTTGTAATTCCGTTTTTTAATGCAATCCGTCCAATTTCAGGATCAGTCATAAAACATTTTACCTGTGTGCCAAATCGCTCAAGATCGCTTTTTCTAATCCCTGCTTTTGCCATATTGGTATCAGTAATAATTTTTTTACCGGCACGCAGGGCATTTATTCCACAGGATATGGCATCAGGATGAAAACGTACTGATTCGATATATTCAAAATCGGCTGAAGTATGAATCATTCTTTGTACAATTTGCCATTCCTGTGGTGAGAAATTGTGTTGTCCTGCTTCTTTGTCAATTATTTTAAAGCTTAAAGTTTCTATCTCATCAGGTTTCATCTGTTATTATCCTTTCATGTCTGTATGCAAGGCAATTCTCTGCAAAATTTATTGCACATTCAGGCTGGCTGCCAAAATGAAGATGAATATAGCTGCCAAGGGTATTGAAAATTCGGTAACCTTCTGAAGCTTT
>JAUVKE010000370.1 GCA_030592105.1 Desulfobacteraceae bacterium | reverse complement strand
GTTTAATGGAATATTTTTCAGATCAGGAGGCTCTTTTTTCTGTTCCTTGATTAGAGAGAGTGTATTATCAATAACTGTAAGATTACGAAGACCAAGAAAATCAAATTTTACAAGTCCTATTTTTTCAACACATTTCATATCAAACTGGGTCAGGACTTCACCATTTTTCCCTTTAAATAAAGGAAGGTATTCTACCAGCGGCTTATCTGAAATTACCACTCCGGCAGCATGAGTAGACGCATGCCTGTCCAAGCCTTCCAAAACTTTGCAAACCTGGATAAGTTCCGTAATTTCCGGCTTTGCTTCTGCCAGTTCCATAATTTTCGGTTCCTGCTCCAGTGCCTCATTAAGACTGATGCCCAGAACATCAGGTACCATTTTGGCAATCAAATCCACTTCTCTTAATGGGATGTCGAGTGCTCGTCCTACATCACGAATTACAGCCCTTGTTTTCATTTTTCCAAAAGTTATGATCTGTGCAACATAATCTCCCCCACCATATTTATTGACAACATATTGAAACACTTTTTCCCGGCCATTTATGCAAAAATCAACATCAATATCAGGCATACTTTTTCTCGCAGGATTCAGGAATCGTTCAAAAATAAGATCATCTTCAATAGGATCAATATCTGTAATTCCAAGTGAATAGGCTACCAGGCTGCCTGCTGCTGACCCTCTCCCGGGACCAACAGGAATGGAGTTTTCTTTAGCATAATTTATAAAATCGGCTACTATCAGAAAATATCCGGGAAATCCCATATTTATTATAATGGCAATTTCATTTTCAAGACGTGACTTATATATTTTTTCATCAATCTCCTGATTTTTCCCTTTTAAATTTTTAAAAATCTGTTCAAAACCTTTATGAACTTTTTTCTTAAAAATATCATCAATTCCTGAATCTGCTCCAGATTCAAATTTCGGAAAGTGATATGTATTAAAATCAAATTCAACATTGCATCTTTTTGCAATCTCTAATGTGTTTGAAATAGCATCAGGATAGTCTCCAAAGGCAGAGTACATTTCTTCAGGTGATTTAAAATATAGTTCATCAGTGCTGAATTTAAAGCGTTTTTCATCATTAATTGTATGTCCGGTCTGAATACAAAGTAAAATTTCATGCGCCCTGGCATCCTGCTGATTAAGATAATGGCAGTCATTTGTAGCAACAAGCGGGATAGATAATTTTTTACTCATATCAAAAAGTACTGTATTGACTTTTTCCTGAATGTCGATACCATTACTTTGAACTTCCAGAAAAAAATCATTTTCACCAAATATTTTCTGATAAAATTTTGCAGCCTCTTCTGCCTGATCAATCTTTCCTTCCTTTATCAGTTTTGGTATTTCGCCGTGCAGACATGCAGAAAGGGCAATAATGCCTTTAGAGTGGTGCTCTAAAAGATTTTTATCAATGCGTGGTTTATGATAAAAGCCTTTAAGCTGTGCAATTGATGCAAGTTTACAAAGATTTTGGTATCCTTCATGATTTTTTGCCAGGAGTACCAGATGAGAAAGCCCTTTATTATCTTTTGGTGTTTTGTCTGCTATTGTTCTTGGCGCAACATAAGATTCGCATCCAATAACTGGTTTTATTCCAGCACTTTTAGCTTTTTCATAAAATTCAACTGCACCAAACATAACACCATGGTCGGTTATAGCCACAGAATTCATGTCAAATTTTTTTGCCTGGTTTAAAAGCGAATCTATCCTGATAGCTCCGTCGAGCAGACTGTAGCTTGTATGAACATGAAGATGAACAAATGGTTTTGTCATTTTATTAATCCAAACGATAATTAGGAGCTTCTTTAGTAATAATTACATCGTGCACATGGCTTTCACGAAGTCCGGCAGCACTCATCCTTATAAATCTGGCTTTTTCTCTTAAGTCTTTTATAGTTCTGGATCCTATATAACCCATTCCAGCTTTCAGTCCCCCAACGAGTTGTAACAGATTGGCAGACATTCTCCCTTTGTAGGGAACCCGCCCTTCAATTCCTTCGGGCACAAGTTTCTGGTCATCTGTTACATCAGCCTGATAATATCTGTCTTTACTCCCTTTTTTCATAGCACTGATAGAACCCATACCTCTGTAAACTTTATAACTGCGCCCCTGGAAAATAATTACCTCTCCAGGGCTTTCTTCTGTACCGGCAAAAAGTCCGCCAATCATGACAGAATGAGCTCCGGCTCCTATTGCTTTTGTAATATCTCCTGAGTATTTAATCCCTCCATCTGCAATTACAGGTACACCGGTTCTGTTTGATATGGATTTGCAATTCATAATTGCCGTAATCTGGGGGGTACCTATTCCGGCTACAATTCTTGTTGTGCATATAGAGCCGGGGCCTACCCCAATTTTGACTCCATCAACTCCGGCATTTATAAGATCTTCCGCACCTTTCCGTGTAGCTACATTTCCTGCAATAACCTCTATCTCGCCAAAAGTGCTTTTTATTTCTTTAACAGAGGTTAAGACATTTTTAGAATGCCCATGAGCTGAGTCTATCAATAAAACATCCACCTCTGTTTTTAAAAGTTTTTCAACACGCGCAAGCATATCATGACCCACACCAATTGCCGCACCTGTCCGTAATCTTCCAAGGGTGTCTTTGCATGCATTAGGATATTTTTTTATTTTTTCAATATCCTTTACAGTTATCAAACCGGATAACCTCCCTTTATTGTTAACTACAAGAAGTTTTTCAATACGGTGTTTATGAAGCAGTTTTTTTGATTCTTCAAGGGAAATTCCTTCTGGTACAGTAATAAGATTATCCTTTGTCATAACTTCATTAACTGTTTTTGAATAATCTGTTTCAAACCGAAGGTCTCTGTTTGTTACAATCCCTACTAATTGTTCGTTTTTAGTTACAGGAACTCCTGAGATTCTGTATTGTTTCATAAGTTCCAGTACTTCAAAGACTTTTTGATCCGGATGAATTGTAACAGGGTTAACAATCATACCGCTTTCAGATTTTTTAACCTTATTAACTTCCAGTACTTGATCATC
>JAUVKE010000326.1 GCA_030592105.1 Desulfobacteraceae bacterium | reverse complement strand
AGCAGACATTACGAAAGAAATATCCTGTATTGTTCCATGTCGGCTTTTTAGAATTCATTCCCTGTGGCAGAATTGGAAGCTTTTCTTTCTTTTCTTTCTGAGTTTTTTTTTCAAAACTTTACCCACAGGATTCCTTGGAAGGACGGAAATAAATTCAACACAGGCAGGTTTTTTGTAGCCGGCAAGATTCTTTGAACAAAAATCGATAAAAGCTTTCTCAAGGAGCTCTTTCCCCTTTTTAACCACAACAAAGGCCTTTACGGCCTCTCCCCATCTATCATCCGGTATCCCAATAACTGCTGCTTCTAAAATGTCGGGATGAGTATAGAGAACCTCTTCAACCTCCCTTGGATAGATATTTTCCCCTCCGCTGATAATCATATCCTTTTTTCTATCGAAAATGAATATATATCCCTCGTTGTCAACAGTTGCAAGGTCACCTGTATAAAGCCAGCCGTTTTTTATGGCCTGGGATGTCTCTTCAGGGAGTCTCCAGTATCCTTTCATTACATTATCCCCTTTTACAATAATTTCTCCAATTTCATCCGGGGTTACAGAAGCACCCTGTTTATTTACAACTTTCACTTCCACGTTGAATATCTCCTTTCCGCATGAAGCAAGCCTTTTTACTTCGCTGTCAGAACCTTCCAGAATATGTTCTTCCGGCATCAAAAGGCAGACTCCAGGGCTTGCCTCTGTTAAACCATAGGAATGCAGAAAATCACAATTAAAGGTTTTCATCGCTTTTTTAAGTAATGCCACAGGCATGGGAGCTGCTCCATAGAGAAAAAATCTAACACTGGAAAAATCGTAATCTTTCCCTGTTTTCTCCATGTGCTGTACAAGAAAATTGACCATTGCAGGGACACCCAGGCAAAAAGTAATTTTGTTTGCTTCCATATCTTTCAAAAAATGTTCAGGGTCAAAGTCACTATGGATAATAATGGTTCCCCCCACATAGAGCACAAGAAGGGCATACTCAGCCGCAGTATGATATAAGGGAACGCAGTTAAGATAAATATCGTTTTTATCAAGTTTTAAATCGATAATGCGTGACATATACATGGAAATTAAATTTTTATGGGTCAGCATAACACCTTTGGGGTTTCCAGTTGTTCCGCTAGTGTACATGAGAACCGCAAGATCGTCATCCTTTATTCCCCCGGGAAAGGTTTCAGGATAAAAAGATGATACTAATTCTTCATAGGAAGTGATGAAATCGGGTTTATCAGAAACAACGTAGAAAGAAGAAAGGTAATTCAATTCCGGCTGGATAAGTTGAATTGTCCCTGCAAACTCTTTATCAGAAATAAGACTTTTCATTCCGGAATCATTAATTATATATTCAAGTTCCCTTCCTGTGAACCTGCAGTTTAACGGTACAAGTACTCCGCCGATTTTCGGAATTGCCAGGTACAGCTCGATGAATTGTGAAGAAGGACGACTCAGAACCCCCACTCTGTCACCTTTTTTTATCCCTATTTCTCTCAACCCCCAGGCAACCCTGTTCACCCTTTCTTCCAGCTCTTTATAGGTATATTGTGAGTTTTTGAAAATAACGGCTGTTTTATCCGGATAAAGTTTTGCGTTTCTTTTTACAAGATCTCCCAAAAGCATTATTATACCTCCATTTAAACAAAGGGCTAAGGATCAGCCAAATCAATAATCGGGATTGGTTTTATCTTGAGCCACTTAGTGTTGAGTGTTGAGTTATGAGTATTGAGAAAAAAACAGATTATATCTTTATTCCCAATACTCACCCCTCATATCCCAAAATGGCCGAAATTAAAACCAGCCCCCAACAATTTATCTTTTTTAATAGAAATAAACTTTTTTCTGTACACCTGCCAACAGGTTATTTATAGTAATAATTCAGCTATGCTGATTACAAACACGCTATACGTATCAACTGATATAATTACTATTATATATTCTAAACCTCACAATTTTCATAGCAAAAAGGTTATTTTCCCCAAAATTCATATTAACTTAAATCTGCCGCAGATTCAGGAGGATAAATAATGTTCACTAATATCATAAGAACCTGTTTTGCTCTTTTTTATATTTTATCTGTTCTATATGCTCCTGCAAGTTCCCATGCCCTTTCACCAAAAGATTTAAATACTCCCCAGGCTTTGGAACAATGGAAATCCTGGGTTCTGTACGATAAAGATGAACGCCTTTGTCCTTTTGATTATAATAACGGAGATATTGCAAGGTGTACCTGGTCCCCCCGTTTAAAAATTTCTGTTGAGCATAAAACAGGTCTTTTCCAGCAGGAATGGTCTATTTTTGCGGAAGGTATGGTCCAGTTGCCGGGGGGGCCCAAAAACTGGCCGCAGGATGTTAAGGCAGATGATGAAAAAGTTCCGGTTATCAATAAAAACAACAGGCCTTTTATAGTTTTAATCAAGGGTAACCATACCATCACAGGGAGTTTTGCATGGAAAGAGATCCCTGAAACCCTATCCATCCCTTCAGATACAGCGCTGACAAGCCTTTTTGTAAAAGGGCTCCCTGTTGATTCCCCTGTTATCGACAAAAATGGCCGTCTCTGGATACAAAAACGGACAGGTGCCAAAAATGATGAAGACAGGCTGGAGGTTCATCTCTTTAGATTAATAGATGATTCAATCCCGACCCTTATAACCACATACCTGCGCCTGAATATCTCGGGTAAAACCAGGGAAATTTTACTTGACGATCTATTGCTGGAAGATTCCATCCCTGTAAATATTCAATCCCCTCTCCCTTCAAGAATCCGTTCTCAAAACAGCCTGATGATTCAGGCGCGGCCTGGGAACTGGAATATATTTATAACCTCCCGTTTTGCCAGTCCCATGAATAAAATAGGCCCTGTTAAGGGAAAATACGGGGAAGAGATCTGGTCATTTAAATCTGAAAATCATCTTCGCATGGTAAAAGTATCAGGAGCTGACCAGGTTGAACCGGCAAGAACAAATCTTCCCGCCAAATGGAAGGGATTTCCTGCATACTTAATGAAAGCTGGTACAAGTCTTAATTTAAAAGAGATCAAGAGGGGTGATTCCGATCCTGCTCCCGACAGATTAAATATTCACAGGACGTGGTGGCTCGATTTTAATGGAAAGGGATTTACAATACAGGACAAAATTACCGGAATCATGAGCAACAACTGGTCCATTGCCTTAAATCCTCCGGGAGTTTTAGGGAAAGTCTCTGTGAACGGGACTAATCGCCTGATAACTTCCTATGGAAAGGATAAAAAACCAGGGGTTGAACTCCGTCAGGGGAACCTTAATCTCCTTGCAGATTCAAGGCTTACCAGGGTGGGAGCCTCTTTTCCCACAGCAGGGTGGGATCATAATTTTCAGTCTTTTTCCGGACGCCTTAATCTCCCCCCGGGATGGCGGCTTTTCTCAGCAAAGGGGGTTGAAACCATT
>JAUVKE010000319.1 GCA_030592105.1 Desulfobacteraceae bacterium | reverse complement strand
AGCGGGAATAATAACAGATTCCCCATTTTTAATTGTAATAGTTTTTTTTGTTCTTTTTTCGTATATTTCAGCTTTCCCGCTGGTACATATAATAATCTCAACATTCCTCTTTGCAGCGCTTGTATATTTTTCATTTTTTAGAGCTATAACCGACAAAACAAATTCATCAGTATCGCATTTGTATATTTTTTCATGCTTTAGATCAGATTCTGAAGGGAGAATGATTTTTATTTCTTTTGTTCCAAAATCAAGGATATTTAACAGTTCAGGCAAATCCACATGTTTTGATGTGAGCCCCCCTCTTAATACATTGTCCGAGTTTGCCATTATTTCAATCCCAGTGCCGTCCAGGTACGCGTGGAGGGTGCCTGCATTGAGAAACATGGCTTCCCCCGGATTCAAACAGACCAGGTTTAATAAAATCGGGAACAAGACTCCCACGTCCAGAGGATATTCATTGTTGAGTTTTAATATCCATTTTAAAATGATATTGTCAGTGGAAAGGTTTTCAACGGTTTTTACGATCTGTTCAATGATATTTTTTTGCCGGTGGGTTTCCATTGTCATAAGAGCATTGAAAAAAGACTTTAATCCGTTATGATTTGGATGTTCTTTTAAAATTTTATATTCATTTTCCAAATCCCTGCACCATACCTGTTCCAGTAATAGCAGGATATCCTCATTTTTTCTGAAACCGTTTAATGCCCAAAATGGTGTAAGTGCGCATATGCATTCCGGTTTATGATTTTCATCTTTGTAGTTTCGGTTCGAAGCATCCAGGGGCACCTTACGGGCATTTTCCTTTGCATAGCCCTCAGCCGCCATCTTTTTGCCGGGATGCGCCTGGATGGAAAGGGGTTTTCCAGCTGCCAGTATTTTAAAAAGATAGGGGAGGGTATTGTTGAATTTTGCAGCAGTTTTTTCTCCAAGAATATCTTGTGGGTATTTTTCGATTATTTTGATTAAAGGCTCTTTTGCACCATTTATCATGATATCGGAAGATGCTTTGGGATGAGCACCCATCCATAATTCCGCCTGGGGTATGTCTGATGGAGTCTTTTGCCCCATCAGTTCAGAAATAGCTCTATATGATCCCCAGGAATAGTTCTGGACTTTGTTTGTAAGAACTTTGATCTGTTTCATTAAAACCCCCTTTCTTTTTTGTTTATAATCGGTTATCTTGATCAGGTGTAATTTTTGACTCCGTAATATTATTTTATAAGAAAATGATGAATTATGAATGATGAATGATGAATTAAGGAATTCTACTAATTTATAAAATGTCATTAACCGCTATCTCATTTTCATATTTTGTTGTGCCCTACAGGGCATGCTGGTTATATGAACATCTATACAATATCTTTAATATCCTTAAAAACAGATTATGACTATTTATGTCAATGAAATATTTTTCAGTATACAGGGTGAGTCGGTAAATGCTGGAAGGCCATGTGTTTTTGTAAGGCTTGCAGGATGTAACTTAAGGTGTACATATTGCGATACAAAGTATGCTTATGAGCAGGATGAAAAATATGAACTCAATGAGATTGTAAAGCAGGTTGATGCTTTTAATGGGGACCTTGTGGAAATTACAGGGGGAGAGCCGCTGTTTCAGGAAGAAACCCCTGCCTTAATCCATGTTCTGCTTGAAAAAGGCTATGAGGTAATGATGGAAACTAATGGAAGTTTCAATATAAACCTTGTGGACCGAAGGTGCATGAAAATCATAGATATGAAGTGCCCTTCAAGTGGTGAAAGTGAAAAAAATGATATTAATAATCTTTGCAGGCTGAGTAAAATTGACCAGGTTAAATTTGTTATTTCAGACAAAAATGATTATTTTTTTGCAAAAAATATGATGAAAAATATAATGCCCGATTTTCCGAAAAGTCATATTCTTTTATCTGCTGCTTTTGACAGGCTTTCTTTTAAAAAGCTTGCAGAATGGATAATAAAGGATAATCTTAAGGCAAGACTTAATATTCAGATTCATAAAATTATATGGCCGGAAATACTCAGGGGCGTCTGAAATTACGAGGTAAAGTATGAAAAAAAAAGCTGTTATTCTTTCAAGCGGAGGAGTAGATTCAACAACAGTTATGTTCATTGCCAGGAGTCGTGGCTACAGAATTCATAGCTTAAGTCTTAACTATGGCCAGCGCCATTCCCATGAGCTGGAGGCTGCAAAAAAAGTGGCTGCAGCAGTAAATGCTGAAAAACATCTTATAATAGATGTGGATCTGAAAAAAATTGGAGGTTCTGCCCTCACAGACACCATTTTAGTTCCTAAAGGGAAAAACCCATTGGAAAAAAATGAGAATATCCCTGTAACCTATGTCCCCGCCAGAAATACAATCTTTTTATCAATTGCCCTTGCATGGGCTGAAGTGATTAAATCATCTGAAATTTTTATAGGTGTAAATGCTGTTGATTACAGTGGGTATCCGGATTGCAGACCTGAATATATAATGGCCTTTGAAAATATGGCTAATCTTGCAACAAAATTCACAACTGATGGCCCTGGAAAAATAAAGATAATCACCCCTCTTATAAATTTAACAAAAGCTGAGATAATTACAAAAGGAACTCAGCTTGGTGTTGATTATTCCATTACCCAAAGCTGTTATGATCCTTCCCCTGATGGTCTGGCATGCGGCTTGTGTGACAGCTGTATTTTTAGAAAAAAAGGATTTAAGGAAGCTGGTATACCTGATCCCACAGGTTATATAACGTAAAAAAAATCAGGGGCTGTGTCAGGATAGCTGTCACCTTGGTCTTTCTCAAACATGGTTGAGTAAATGTCTGAGGCTTTTTCAATCAGAAATTAGCCTTTTAAACAATTTCAAATGTTTTAATCAGATTATACCTGCCGCCTATCTTAAATCAGAGACGCTGAATAGTTACATAAGATTTTATAATAATGCCTCAAAGTTTTCTTGCTTTTTATGACAGGGTTTCAGAAGTAAGGTGCTAAACCCCATGGTTTTTGGTATCAGGTGCACTGGCTTGTTGCTATGCCAACATTTGATTTAAGCGGGAATCTTTCTGGATGTTCTATAGATTCAATGCCTAAATCCACATCAAGTTCAGGCCAATAAAAATGACCTGGGGTTGGTTCTTCGACATTTAATATCTTACCTATCGGAACATTCTTAAACCAAGGGCATTTATCATATGAAATAAAAAGTTCCCTATCTCCAGTTATAAGCCATATGCCATGATTTGAGATATTAGTAACTTCAACTGCTAAAGTGCGTTTGCCAAGCGGCTGTGAATTGATCATAGTGTTCCTCTATTATTTCTTCGGCTTGTTTGAGTTGTAATCGGGATAAGCGATAATTCCTGGCTAACTCAATCTCTGGTTAAAGCCAGAATTTTGCTTCACCATTTTCACAGTATACATGTACATGCATTCTTGTTTCTTCTCTGGAAAAGAAAAAGAATCGATATCCTCTTTCACGTAATATCGTTGGACTCATAGTATCCTTTCATTTGCATAACAAGT
>JAUVKE010000434.1 GCA_030592105.1 Desulfobacteraceae bacterium | reverse complement strand
GGTACTTGCCATTTTTATAGTCCCTCAGGTCTTTGCCCATACCCCGATCTGCTCGTGCTCGGACGAGGGAGATGGGACAATTCTGTGCGAAGGAGGGTTTTCGAGTGGTTCCTCGGCTGCCGGAGTAGCAATGAAGGTAGTGAGTGCTGACGGAAAGGTGCTTATAGAAGGAAAAATAAACGAGGATAGTGAGTTCACCTTCAAGAAACCTGAATGCCCATACAAAGTCATTTTTGATGCTGGACCGGGCCACGAGGTAGAGGTGCCGGGTGAGGAGATCACGGAATAGGGATTTAGAATCTGCAGATTAAGCAGATTACATGGATTAAATGGAGTTATTTTTTGATAATTTGTGGAGATCAGCGTAATCAGTGGATGGAATTGAGGAATTAATGATGGATAACTATTAACAAATAACGAAGGAGAGTTAATTATGAAGAGATTAGTATTGTTTTTGTCTTTACTTATGTTTTTTGCATTGAGCGTTCCCGCTTTTGCACATTTTCAGATGATCTATAGCCCGGATAGTGTCCCAAAGTCAAAAAAGCTTAATCTTAAGCTGGTTTTTACACATCCGTTTGAAGCTGGACATACTATGGACATGGGGATGGATGAAAAAGGCAAGATCCACCCACCCATAGCCTTTGGTGAAATGAATAAAGGTAAGAAAAAGGATCTGCTTAACAAACTGAAGCCGATTAGCTTTACCAGCCTGACAAACAGCGGAAGGGCATATGAGGCCAATGTAAGGCTTAAAGGAATGGGAGATCATATCTTCTACTTTGTCCCTGCACCATACTATGAGGGTTCAGAAGATATCTACATCCAGCACTGCACCAAGGTTATGTTCAATGTAGCCGGTGCGCCAACAGATTGGGACCAACCGGTTGGTGATCCTCTCCCTGTTGAGATTGTGCCGCTGGACAAACCTTACGCCTTGTGGGTCGGAAATGTCTTCAGGGGGATTGTTACCTGCCACGGGAAACCGGTCCCTTATGCTGAGATAGAGGTGGAGTATCTGAATCATGATGTAAAAGGGAATACCTTTGTTAAAGAGGCTAAGGTAGAGGCACCTCACGATGCCCTGATTACCATGACCATAAAGGCCGATGTAAACGGCGTATTTGTATTTGGTATTCCCAGGGCAGGCTGGTGGGGCTTTGCTGCCCTTGGTGCTGGAGGAGATCTGACGCATAATGGAAAGGAACTCTCTCAGGATGCGGTTATATGGATTCAGGCATTAGAGATGAAGTGATATCTATACCGTCACATAAATAATTTAAGGGCCTGGTTTTAATTTCAGCAATAAACTGAGCTACAATAAAATTTAAAAACCTCTGAAACTCGCTACGCTCAAACAGCCAGAGCTTTTTAAATTTCACCATAGCTTGGCATCTGGCATCTGGCCATATGAAATTTATTATCTGAATATCCATATATATAACCACCAGTGAACATAATAACCAGTATGGTAAAGCAAGTTTAGAAATTCAAGAAATTTATTCGGCAATAGCGGAAAAAATAAATAGACTTCCCGTGTTTTTCTCGCAAATTGCTAACCGGACATTACTGTAATGAGATATAATCACCTGTTTTTCTTAATCGAAAATCTGTAAAATATTGTAATATTTTGTTTAATTATAACCCAAAATTATAATTACTGAAATATGTTCTTGACTTTGGAATCATATATATTATATAAAAATATTTATATAATATGAAATTATATAAATACATGAAGTTACGCATTTAAGTTTATTTAACTAAAAGTGATTGTTTTTTTAAAATATCTTATATCAGTTTATATATAACTGTAACATACAGATAAAAAAATTATAAATAAAAAAAGCCAGGAAGGTTTTAAAAGGTACAAATACCTTTAAAATTTTTCTGGCTTTTTTTTTGGGGAGAAACGGATAATATTTTAAATCAAGCATTTAACATACGGTTTTATCTATTTTTTTTTGTCTTTATAATAGTCAGTAATTTGTTTTTATCAGCTGTCTTTGCAAAAGAAGCAAAACAGGTTGAAAAGGATACTGATGGTGATGGAAAGATTGACCGGATTGCATTTTTTGATGCCAAAGGCAAAATTACAAGACTTGAAAACGACAGTAATAATGACGGCCTGATGGATCGTTTTCAGTATTACAAAGATGAAATGCTGATCAGGCTTAAAAGGGATACTGATTTTGATCAGCAGATTGACTGCATTGACTATTTTAATAATAGCAAGAGAATCAGGCAGGAGAGGATCAATGAGCGGCAAAAAGTTTGCGGGCTAACTTTGTTTGATGAAAATGAACAGCCTCTTTTGATCAAAAAGGATACCACAGACAGCGGCGGTTTTGACACTATTTATTATTTTGAAAAAGGGAAGCTGTCCTCTTCTACAAAAGATACGGATGAAAACGGAAGGGTGAATGTATGGCT
>JAUVKE010000084.1 GCA_030592105.1 Desulfobacteraceae bacterium | reverse complement strand
ACCATGGCAAAAGAGACAGAAAATACTGACAAAGGGTATGGGGACAAGCTCTGGAATCAGATGGCAGAACTGGGATGGATGGGAATTGGAATCCCCGAAGAATATAGTGGATTGGATGGGAATTTTTTAGAACTCATGGTTTTAATCGAACAAATGGGAAAAATTCAGCTCCCAGGGCCTTTTATCCAATCGGCTGTTTCCGGTTTTACAATCAATAAATTTGGTTCAGATATCCAGAAAAAAACTTTCCTCCCTGACATGGTCGACGGCAAGCTTATTATAACCACCGCACTTATCAAGCCATCACACGAACAGATCGAACCTGTTAAAGAGAGTGCAAAAAAAGAAAACAAGAGTTACATTCTAAATGGAACCAGACTCTTTGTCCCCTTTGCCAATACAGCGGACATGTTCATCTATTTTGCAGATACAGAAAAAGGGGACACCTGTTTTATCCTCAGCACCGATCTCCCTGGAGTTAAACAGACACCATTGGATTCCATGGGAACAGACAAATTATTTGAAATGACCCTTGAAAATGTAGAAGTCTCCGCCAAAAATATCCTGGGAAAAGAAGGGGCTGGAAAGGAGATTTCAGATTATATCAATAATCTCGGTGCCATATCTTATTCTGCCTATCTTTTGGGAACCATCGATGCAATACTTGACATGACAAGCGATTACGCAAAAACACGAAAACAGTTTCAAAGGCCCATAGGAAGCTTCCAGGCGATTGCCCACCAACTTGCAGACATGGCCTTAAGTGTGGAGCAGGTAAGATATTTAACCTATTTTGCATCCTGGAAGGTTGCTGAAAAAAAGGAGTGCGCAAAAGAAATATCAATGGCAAAAGCAAGGGCCAGTGACGCTGCAAGAGATGTCTCTCTTTTTGGAGTTAAAATACATGGGGGGATAGGTATAATCGACGAATATGAAATGGAGCTTTATTTCCGCAACGCCAAGACACATGAGCTCGCCTTTGGTGATGCTGATTATCACAGGGAAATTATAGCAGACAATATAAAATTATAAGCATAATTCAACGGAGGTGTAATGGATAAAAAACCAATCGAACAATGCATCGAAATTTCGACAAATCCATACGATTATTTAAAAAAATGGAAAATTGACAATAATAAAAAAATAATATCCTGTTTTGCAATGCACATACCTGAAGAGATTGTCTTTGCTTCAGGGATGCTCCCCGTGATTTCATGGCGCAGTGATGAATCAGTAACCATGGGCCATTCCCACGTGGCAACATTTAACTGTGGCCTTACACGCAGTTTTATTGATGACCTTGTCAAAGAAAAACTCGACTTTATTGACGGCATAGTAGTCAACAGGATGTGTCTCCAGGCCCAGGGGCTCCCATTCCTCCTGGAACAGGCCTCAAAAGTGCCTTACATAGAATATTTGTCACTCCCTGCCCTTTATGATGATAATGTGAGCTACAACTATCTGTTAGAGGAATTCAAAAGATTTAAAACCGGTCTTGAAAAAGTCTCAGGAAACACCATAACAGATGATACCCTTAATAACGCCATAGATATTTATAATAAAAACAGGAAACTTTTATCTGAAATATATGGATTAAGAAGAAAAAATCCCGGGATAATAAAGGGAAAAGAGATGCTTGCGGTGGTTCATTCCAGCATGCTCATGTCCAAAGACATCAATAATACTCTCCTTGAAAAGGTTGTTGAAGAATTAAACAACAGAAAACAGACTCTTTTAAAAGATGAACGGATCAAAGTTATAACATATGGAGGCCTGTGCCAGACAGTTAATACTGAGATCCTCACTATAATTGAAGATCTTGGCATGGTTATCGTGGATGATGATATTTTTGTTGGATCAAAATATTTTGCCAATCCCGTTGAAAAAAATGGAAACCCCTATGAAGCCCTGGCTAACCGCTACATGAAAAAGACCCCGCCATGCCCCACAAAAGGTGATTATAGAACCGACTGGACAGACTATATCATAGAAATGGCCGAAAAAAACAATGCAAAAGGAATTATCAGCCTGATGATAAAATATTGTCCTCCCCATATGTGCTATTATCCTGATATCAAAAATAAACTTGCTGCAAAAGGGATACCTGAGATTCTCATTGAAGTTGAACATGAGATAATTTCATTTGAACAGGTAAAAACAAGACTGCAAACATTTGTTGAAATTTTACAAGGAGTGTAATATGTCAAAACATAAAACAAACCGGCTTAAAACAACAAAACTCATAGGCCCCATGGTTGACAAGCACTGGGCTGATTTACGCACGGCAAAGAAAAGGGGCGAAATGGTTGCGTGGTGTTCCGGCCCCATGTTTATTTTTCCATATGCAATGGGTATGAAATGCCACTTCATGGCCGGATATGCAGCATATGCCGGCGGAAGAGGCGCCGCAGACGATCTCCTTAAAATAGCCGAAGCAGAAGGGGATATGCTTGACACCTGTTCATACCATAAGGCTCATATGGGAATGGCAATGGCCATAAAAAAGGGGATCCCGGTCAGAGAAGATGTGCTCCTTCCCATGCCTGACCTCCTGATCACAGGAAGGCTCTGTACTGAAATGTCCCATTATGCAGAAGGATTATACCGCAGAATGGACATAAATGTTATAGGGATTGATACACCTCCCCCTGTGAATGAAAGTCTGGTGCCTGGCCTGGAAAAATATTGTGAAGATCAGGTAAGGGGATCACTTATTCCGAGAATAGAAGAAATATGCGGAAAACCCTTTGATTATGACAGACTCATTGAGATAATGGCCATACACAAAGAGACCTGTATACTAAGAAATGAATGCTGGGAGTATTTTAAAAAAATACCCTCACCATGGACACTCTGGGATTACGGTGTAAGTATTGCCCCTGTTTTTTACATGATGGGAAGTCCAGATGCAGTACCCTACTATACCCAACTCCGGGATGAATTAGCTGAAAGGGCTGAAAAAGGGATAGGGGCCATTGAACCTGAAAAGTACAGAGTATACTGGGACGGCTGGCTTCCATGGGGTTTTCTTGGACAATTTTCCAGAAAAATGACAGATCTTGGAATAGTTCCCCTGGTGGGTAGGTATCCATGGGAATTTTTTCCCCATCCTGAGACAATCGATTTAAATGGGGACCCCATCAAAGAATTTGTAAAACAGGTATATTCCAACGGAGGCCTTGCAAAACAGAATCTTCCCAATATGAGTCTTCCAGCCATTCAAAAATGGGTGGAGGAATACAGTCTTGACGGCGTTATCATGTTCAGTTCCAAATCATGCAGAATGTGGAATCTGGGACATCCGGATTTTATCAAGGCCATAGAAAAGAAACATAATATCCCCGGTGTTGTCATTGAAGGTGATATGGTCGATTCAAGGATGAATTCCTTCGGGCAGATAGACACAAGACTCGAAGCTCTGGCGGAGATGATGGCTGCAAGGAAAAAATAAAGTGAATAATATAAAATATTTTGCAGGAATAGATATTGGTTCCCTTTTTTCCAAGGTTGTTATTATTGATGAAAAGAATAAGATAAAAGCATACTCTATTTTGCAAAGCGGGGCTGTTTACAAAGGTGCCGCTGAAACAGTCATGAATAATACCCTGGCAAAAGCAGAACTGAGCATGGGAGATATGTCTTATATCATATCAACCGGATACGGCAGGGCGCGTGTCCCCTTTGCGGACAGCCAGGTCACAGAAATAAGCTGTCACGGCAGAGGCGCAAATTTTGTCTTTCCTGAAGTAAGAACAATTATTGATATCGGAGGACAGGACAGCAAGGTAATAGAGGTAAATAAAGAGGGTAAAGCTGTAAAATTTGCCATGAATGACAAATGCGCAGCAGGAACCGGCCGGTTTCTGGAGGTAATGGCTGTTTCCCTGGGGGTCGATCTTAGTGAAATGAGTACGTTGGCTGAAAAATCTAGAACAGATGTGGAAATAAGCAGCATGTGTACTGTATTTGCCGAATCAGAGGTGATCTCCCTCTTTGCCCAGGGCACAGAAAAAGCTGATATAGCCCTGGGAGTTTACAGGTCAATAGCACGCAGGGTTACAGGCCTTTTTGGCCAGGTTGGTAAAAAAGAAAGGGTTGCAATGACAGGGGGAGTTGCAAAAAGCAAAGGTATGGTGGAAGCTCTGGAAAAAAGCATAAAAACAGTTCTCATGGTACCGGAAGAACCCCAGATCATGGGTGCATTGGGAGCAGCCCTTATCGCGCGTGAAAAATTTATGCAGGCTTAAAAACTGGCTTGAAAATAATTTTACATCTAATTTTTAGATTCTCTTTGCGCAATTTTTATTAATAAAAGAGTTAAGCCGCAGCCTTCTCTGATTTATCAGGACAGGCTGCGGCTTTTACTTTCAAAAGGATCGAGACTACCCTTTTAAAACAGGCAATGAAAAACTTCAAATCAGATAAAATAGCTGAAAATGTAACAGAAATTATTCTTGAAAGTATTTCTGACGGTGTTTTTACTGTTGACCTTAACTGGAAGATCATGTCTTTCAACCGTGCAGCAGAGGAAATTACAGGGATTTCCCGGAATGAAGCCATAGGCAGGCAATGCTGGAACGTTTTTCGCTCAAATATGTGTGAAGGTGAATGTGCCTTGAAAAAGACAATGAAAGAAGGGAAATCATTTGTCAGCACCTCCACATATATCATTAATAGCGAAAAAAAACGTATTCCCATCACTGTATCCACATCGCTGTTAAAAGATGAAAAAGGTAAAATCCTTGGCTGTGTTGAAACATTTCGGGATCACAGCCTTGTGGAGGAACTAAGAAAAGAACTCTCTGCAGGCTATCAAATGGGTGATATTATAAGCCGCAGTCCTGCCATGGCTAAAATTTTTAAAATTCTTCCCCAGATTTCCGAAAGCGACAGCACTGTATTAATTGATGGAGAGACAGGCACAGGAAAAGAACTGACTGCAAGGGCTATTCACAATTTAAGTCATCGTAAAAACAAGCCTTTTATTCCAATCAATTGCGGAGCATTTCCAGATACACTACTGGAATCAGAGCTTTTCGGTTTTAAGGCCGGTGCCTTTACAAATGCCCTGAAAGACAAGAGAGGATACTTTGCTGCAGCAGAAGGGGGCACCATTTTACTCGATGAAATCGGCGATACAAGCGCTGCGTTTCAGGTTAGGCTGCTCCGGGTACTGGAAGAACGTGAATTTCAGCCCCTTGGAAGTGAAAAAAAAGAAAAGGCAAATGTTCGCATTATTGCAGCGACAAATAAAAATCTTCCCAAAATGGTTGAGATCGGAAAATTCCGCCAGGACCTCTTTTACAGGATCAATGTAATACATCTGAAGCTCCCCCCCTTAAGACAGCGCATGGAAGACATTCCCCTTCTTATTAACCATTTTATTAACAAATTAAACAAAATTCGTAAAAAATTTGTAAGGGGTATTGATCATCAGGTGCTTGAGAGTCTAATGTCATATAATTTCCCCGGCAATATAAGAGAGCTTGCAAATATTATTGAACATGCTTTTGTGCTGTGCGCAAACGGCAACATCATGTTGCAGCACATCCCTGAAAACTTTGCCAGGCAATCCAGGGATACTCTGAGACATAACAGCTTCAGCGATCCTGTAAAATCAGCAGAAATCAAAATGATTACAAATGCTCTAAAGAGAAATAATTTTAACCGCATGGATACTGCCGATGATCTCGGCATCCATAAAAGTACTCTTTTTAGAAAAATCAATAAACTTGGGATATCTTTACCGAAAATTGATGGGCGATCAAAAATCACTCAAAAAAACATATAACTGTGCAATATTGCGACTATTTGTGTTGCATTAACATCTGCCTGTATTGCATTAATGCATTACAACTCCCTTGTTCTCGCATTTTATCCTTGTAAACCACCTGTATTCATTACTTTTGCATATTAATGAACCCCTTTCTTCGTACCTGGCATAAGCTTTGCAACATTTTTTGATAAAAGGAGATAATTTAAGTATGAAAGTTGCACTTACTGCCTGGGAAGATAAAATATCACCAGTTTTCGATTCTGCCCGGACACTCCTCATCGCAGAGATCGAAAATAAAGAGATCATATCCAGGTGTTGTGAACTTTTTAAGCCTGAAATGACTCACTGCCTGGCAGACTCACTTGACAAACTTGGAGTAGATGTTTTAATTTGTGGAGCTATTTCAGAAACGCCGGCAAAAATAATTGAAGCCAGTGGAATAAAACTCATTCCTTTTATTGGCGGTAAACTGGAAGAAGTGCTCCTTTCCTATGCAAAAGAGAATAGGATAAAATCGATATTTCTGATGCCTGGATGCGGTGGAAAACGTAACAGAACAAAAAAAATGTAATGTTTTTTTAACAACAAAAGGAGGTGAAGACTATGCCCAGAGGAGATGGCACAGGGTCCCAGGGACAGGGCACAGGCAAAGGAAGTGGAGGCTGTCAGCCGGGAAAAGGGGGGAAAGGTTCAGGCCAAAAAACAGGCCGTGGAAAAGGGCAAGGTCAGGGTAAAGGCGGCGGCCAGGGCCGTGGGGGACAAAATTAAGAGCCGCATTTTTTAGACAAAGGGATAGAAATGCTTGAAAATCTGGGTTTGGCTTTATCTTGGGCCACTGAGCATTGAAAAAAACTTTACTCTATCCTTATTCTCAATACTCACCCCCATGTCTTATATTTCAAAATGACCGGGATTAAAACCAACCCGAAAATTCATGGGCAATATCATATTTATACCAGGGAGAGATGAATGATTCGCATATTACTTGTTAGTCTTGATAAAAACTCATTATCCGATTTAAAAACAGGGCTTGAAGAAAATAACGCTCAAATTACATGGGTTGAATCTTGCGGCGATCTTCTTTCCAGATTAAAAAAAGAAAAATTTGATCTGATAATTACAGATGAAAAGCTTCCCGACATGAACGGGATTGAATGTATTAAAAAACTTATATTATTTAATCCATTGCTTAATTGTGCTGCAATAAGCTCCCTTTCTCCAGATGACTTTCACGAGGCAAGCGAAGGCCTGGGGATATTAATGCAATTGCCGAAAAAACCGGGTAAAGAGGATGGAATTAAATTACTTTACCATTTAAACATCGTGTTGAATATAAAATAAAGAAAAAAATTTTGTAACTATTCAGCGAATATGCACGGCAGCAGGTATAATCTGATTAAACCATGAAAAACTCACAGATAAGAGGCTGAATAGTTACAAATTTTTTACTGATGCTGGAAAGGTTGAGGAGCATTGGTAACGATAAAGAAGGATAATATGGAAACAACCCAAAAAGGAATAGGGATTGCGGATAAGCCTCCAAAACCGGATCCCGATGAACTGGCAAAACAAGCCCTGACAAAAATTAAAAACAAATTTATGATCATGAGTGGCAAGGGGGGAGTTGGGAAAACCAGTGTTTCCGTTAATATAGCAATAGCTTTAGCAAATAAGGGATTTAAAGTAGGGCTTATGGATGTGGATATTCATGGTCCGGATATACCAAGAATGCTTGGTTTCAGCGGCATGCTTGATGTCGGCGAGAACAAAAAGATTCAACCCATGAGTTTTTCAAAAAACCTTGCTGCAGTTTCAATGGAATCCTTGCTGCAGGATAAGGATAATGCAATTATATGGAGGGGGCCTGTAAAACATGGTGCCATACGGCAGTTTATTGGAGATGTTGATTGGGGAAATCTTGATTTTTTGATTATTGATTCACCGCCGGGCACAGGTGACGAACCATTAACTGTGGCGCAGCTTATTAAAGACGCTCAGGCAATTATTGTAGCAACGCCCCAGGAGGTTGCCCTTGCAGATGTTCGTAAGTCAATAAACTTTTGCAAAGTCGTTAAAATGAAAATCTTCGGGCTTGTTGAAAATATGAGCAGCTATGCCTGCCCCCATTGCGGCAAACCGATTGACATATTTGGCAGTGGAGGCGGACAAAAAACCGCTTCTTCATCCGGAATTTCATTTCTTGGGAAAATACCACTTGATCCCAATATGGTTAAATGCGGAGATACAGGTGTTTCCTATCAGGAGAAATATCCGGATTCGCCAGTGACAAAAATATTTTCAGAGATTGCCGAAAAAATGTCAATATCCGGATAGTAGTAAAAAAAAGGGAGTTAACATGGAAAAAATATTAATTGTAGGGTGTAAAAAAGCAATGGACGATGTCTGCATCGGCTGCAGCAGGTGTATAGTCGGGTTCAACAGAAAAGATGGTGAATTTGAGCGTTATAAAGGCCAGGATGCCCAGATTATCGGGCTACTAAACTGTGGTGACTGTCCAGGTGCAACTATTGTCACCCGGCTTGCGCAGGTGAATCTATGGAACAAGCCGATGGAAGAAAAAATAACAAAAGTTCATATTGCGCCATGTATTATCGATCACTGTCCCTATAAGGATACGATTATAGGGAAAATCAAGGCCAAGGCCGGTGTGGAGGTCATCGAAGGAACCCACCCGTACAAACCGGACAATATTTTTGCGTAATAATAAGGAGTTTCACCATGCCATTATTTGATTATGAATGCAGGGATTGTGGGAAATTAAGCGAAATATTGATTTTCGAATCTGATGATCATCCCCGGTGCAATTTTTGCGGCAGTAAAAATATAAAAAAATGTTTGTCTGCCCATTCTTCCATGTCAGGATTGGCAAAAAACAGCTTGCCCGGCTCCGGTGACACAGCTTGCTGCGGTTTTTCTCCTGGTGAAGCTTCCGGCTGTGCAGGACCCGGCAGTTGCTGCGGAAAAAATGTTGTATAACCGGCATGCCCTATCAGGCACAACAAAATATGAAAATGAGATAGAGTTTAATGGCATTATATAAATTAGTAGAATTCCTCAGTAGTGTCCGGTTAGAATCTTGCGCGAGGGGAGTTTAATTGTTTTTGTAGCGTATTGAATAAATTTCGTAGAATTTCTTAGTGCAGCGTAGCCAAAAAAGTGCGACTGTTTGAGTGAGGCACGAACGAGTTTCGCAATTTT
>JAUVKE010000259.1 GCA_030592105.1 Desulfobacteraceae bacterium | reverse complement strand
ATTACAGTGCTGCAAAAGCAGGTCTTATCGGAATGACACTTGCAAACGCCAAAGAACTTGCACGGCGTGGAATTTGCGTTAATGCAATTGCTCCAGCTGCACAGACTGCACTTACAGATTCAATGCCAGAAAAAGTAAGAGAAATGCTTTACAAACAGCTTGCATCTACATCTACGATCCAGCGCATGGGACAGCCTTCAGATGTGGCTCCTATGGCAATATTCCTGGCTTCTGATGAATCTCATTTTGTTACTGGACAGGTAATTGCTGTTATGGGTGCAACAGGAATAATATAAATTAATAGACTCGTAAAAATATTTAAAAGTGTTCTTTCTCTGCATTCCGGCAAAGTCGGAATGCAGAGAAAACGATAACCTGTCTTTCATAATTTCTTGTACTCGCCAGGGTATGAAAATTATTATTGTTAAAATTTAATTTAAAAGGTATGCTTAATTTTTTTGTAATAGTTCAGCCACTTTAAAAAAAGCGGATGTGATGTATTTCAAATAATTAAATAGCTACGATTTTTTTTGCATTTAATAATATAAGGAGAATTACAAATGGGAAACAAAAAAACTTTAGCACTGGATGGTATAGTGGTCGCAGATTTCAGCCACGCCCTGTCAGCCCCGTACGGCTGCATGTTATTAGCAGATGCAGGAGCAGATCTTATCAAAATAGAAAGCCCTGCCCCTGATGTTTTCCGGATTCTGAACAAAGGTGCTTATGCTGCAGTTGTTCACAGAAATAAAAGAGCAATATGTCTTGATCTGAAAAAAGAAGAGGCCAAAAAAATAGCATGGAAAATAATTGAAAAAGCAGATGTTCTTATTGAAAATTTTACACCAGGTGCATTTGAACGGCTCGGATTTGGTTATGAAGACGTAAAGAAAATAAATCCTGGAATTATTTATTGCTCTTTATCTGGTTTTGGTCAGACTGGCCCCTATAAAAATCTGGGCGGTTATGATGTTGTTGCCCAGGCAATGTCAGGAATTATGGAAGCTACAGGTGACCCTGACAGACTTCCTGTACGAATCGGTCCTTCTATTGTTGATATGGGATCAGGCATGTACCTTGCGCTTGGTGTTTTTCAGGCAATCATGGAAAGAATGAAAACAGGAGAAGGGCAACGGTTAGATATAAGTCTTCTTGAAACAGCTCTTTCATGGATGTCACCCTTTGTCGCTCTCTGTTCTATGACTGATGAGGTCCCCAAAAGATGGGGATCAGGTTTTGCTCCATTCTGCCCGTATAAGGTTTACAACACATCAGATGGTTCTGTTTTCCTGGGAGTTTCAACCAACCATTTTTGGGAAAGATTCTGTAATGCTTTTGATCTGGCAGATCTTTTTGCAAGAGAGGAGTTCAAGGATATTTCAGGCAGAGTAGCTAACAGAAATGAACTGGATGATCTGGTACAGGATGTTATGATTAAATTAAAAAAAGATGATATTCTTAAAAAATTACGTGAAGCATCTATTCCATGCGCTCCTGTTTATTCTGTCAAAGATGCCATGAATGACCCTCATGTTAAATCTCGTGGTTGTCTTATAGAACAGGATCATCCTGTATGCGGAAAAATAACTTTTGTTAAAAATCCTATTTCAAGTAACGGTGAATTCCCTGAAGTACGCTTTGCATCTCCTGCCCAGGGAGAACAAACAGAGACAATACTTGCCAGTCTTGGTTATTCTGTAAAAGAAATTGATGAATTTATAAGTGCCAAGGTAGCAATACCTTCCAAAAAATAGATATAATAATGAGAATTTTAACATGGAAATATTGAAATTTACAGAAGAACATAAACAATACAGACAGCGTTTAAAAGATTTTTTTGCCAAAGAAGTTATTCCTAATGTAGATCAATGGGAAAAAGATCATATAGTTCCCAAAAGCATGTGGAATAAAATAGGAAAAGCAGGTTTTTTATGTGCCGGAGTTCCCGAAGAGTATGGAGGGTGGGGCGGTGATTTTCTTCATTCAGTTGTTGCATCAGAAGAAATAGTAAAAACAAACCACTATGGGCTGATCATATTTCTTCACAGTGAGGTCTGCGCTCCTTATATATCAGCATTTGCTTCAGAAAAGCTTAAAAAAAAATACCTGCCCGGATGCGTTTCCGGTGATATTGTTCTGGGCGTTGCCATGACAGAGCCAAATGCAGGGAGTGATCTTGCATCTCTTGTAACTACGGCAGTGGAAGAAGGTGAGCAAATTGTATTAAATGGAGCCAAGATATTCACATCAAACGGAGTTAACGGTGATCTGTTTATCGTAGCAGCAAAGGACCCTGAAATTAAAAATCCGTATCAGGCTGTATCTCTGTATCTGGTCGAACCGACAACCCCAGGTTTTAAAATAGGCCAAAGGCTTGAAAAGCTGGGGTTTCGCAGCCAGGATACAGTTGAACTTTTCTTCACAGATTGCAAAATACCAAAAGAGAATATTATTGGAGAAAAGGGAAAGGGTTTTTATTACCTCATGAACAAGCTTCAGCAGGAACGTCTTGTGTGCGCACTGGCAGGCCTGGCTCAGGCTGAATTTATCCTTGATGAAACAATAAAGCATTATAAAAAATTAAAGGATAATGGTTCGCTTTCAGAAGTTCGCCAAAGCAAACAACATACCATTGTTGACATGGCAGCAGAAGTAAAAATCACAAAAACATTTCTTTACACTTTGATAAACGACCATATTGAAGGAAAAGATATCGTTACTGAGACATCCATGGCAAAATTCTGGGCATCAGAAATGGTTAAAAGGGTTGCAGATGCAAGCTTTGAAATTTTTGGACTTGAAGGAACCCTTGAAAAGAACAAAATCGAACGAGCCTGGCGTGATTGCAGGGGAATCTCAATTTTTGCAGGTACAAACCAGATAATGAGAGAGATAATTGCCAAAAGAATGGGGTTATAGTTTATCTGTCTGATAATCTGAAATAATTGGATTCCGATATCACCGGAATAATGGAAAATAGTATTTTTAGTTTTTTTATGAGCTCATAAAAAATTATATTTACAGACTTTTACAAATTCAAAGATTTTGAATTTGTAAAAGTCTGATTAAAAGACGGGGAATAAATTCAGTGACTATACAAAAAATTACATGCCCTGCCTGTAGCTGTTTTTGTGATGATATAGAACTTGATATTATTGATGGCCGAATAAAAAATATTGAGAAAGCCTGCCTAAAGGGTTCATCATTAATTTTCAGAACCCAAGAAAATGCTCAAAGGACATCCTGCATGGTGGAAGGTCGCGAGGTTAAACCAGATCAGGCAATAAGCGAAGCTGCAAAAATACTTTCGAGTTCCAAAAAACCGATGTTATTCGGATTTGATCACTCTACAATTGAAGCTCAATTTGCCGGTATTCAATTAGCAAAAATGCTTAAAGGAAAAATTGATGACTTATCTTTTTTAAGTTATGGAGGTATTGTTGAGCTTGCTATTAACAAAACTTTACCGACCTGCCTATTTTCTGAAATGGAATCTGTGAACCTTTTTGTTTATTGGGGCGCTAATCCTTTAAACTCCCACCCAAGGCATTTGTCAAATTTTTCATACTATGCTCACCCTGGATATAGTGAAATAAGCACTTTTAGAACTGTTGAGCTATGCACAATAGATATTAGAAAAAATGAAACCGCTTCAATCTCAAACCCCTTTTATAAACTTCGACCAGGTGACGACGCAAATTTTATAACTTCGGTTTGTAAAGGGTTAAGTGATTATGCGATAACTTCCTCCCCCAGAAATTTTTATACCCTGTTGCATGAATCACCATGCACGGTTATCTTTGTCGGGCCAGGCATTGTTAATTCCATTGGTCATAAGATATCACCTCTGATTGAAATGATCAATAATCTAAACCTTGATATTAAGATACTGCCTATGATTGATCAGCCCAACATGAGAGGCTTCAATCAGACTCTTCACAAAATAACAGGTTCTGTTAATATGGCGGACTTTGCAGAAGATATTTCGCATGATATTAAAAAAACATTTTTTCAAAATCTTATAAATAATGGAATAGATTCCATTTTAATATTCGGTGCAGATCCATTTTATAAAATGCCTTTACAGGTATTAAAGCATCTAAAATCGATTCCAATAATTACTGTGGATCCATTTATTACCGACACAACAAAAGCATCAAAAATTGTCATAAGCTCATCTGTCT
>JAUVKE010000423.1 GCA_030592105.1 Desulfobacteraceae bacterium | reverse complement strand
ACAGTGAAGTTGTATTCATGCTGGTAGAAGAAGGGCCTCTTCTGTTAGGGCGTGATGAAATCATTGATTTATCGATGTACAAGCAGAATCTGGACATACGGGAAAAAGAGGTGCAGGGCTACTTGGATGAACGGAAAAAAGAATTTTCAGATAAAAGCATCAAAGCCCGAACAGTCACAGCACATGCTCCCGTGGTAAAAGCAATATTAAATATGGCTAAAAACGAAAACGCAGACATTATTGCAATTGCCAGTCATGGAGTTACCGGCCTGGACAGATCGTCTTATGGAAGTGTGGCGGCAGGAATTTTACAACATATTGATCGTCCGCTGCTCCTTATACGATCTCTTGATCATAAATAGGCCATGGAATGGAAAAGATAAATGAACTCACATACGGTTACAGCGATAAAGAGGACTATTTTGTCGAAAGACTGGTTCATGGCGTCGGGACTATTGCAGCCTCTTTTTATCCAAAACCGGTTATTGTGCGCACGAGCAACTTTAAAACAAATGAATATGCAAGCCTTATGGCGAAAAGTACTTTGAGCCTGAAGAAGAAAATTCCATGATAGGCTTCCACATAATTACAGCCTGAAAGTTCGCCCGAAGGGCGCAAATTTATACTGAATCTATATTTGGAGGGACATTATGGAAAAACCGAGTAATAATATTGCTATCCCTAAAAAAATTGTCATACCTGTAGACGGTTCTAAAAATGCCTTAAAATCTCTGGATTATCTTGACGTAATTTATGCTTCAAATCACAATATCGAAGTAGATCTTCTCTATATTTTGCCTGCACTGCCTCTTGTTCTGACTGATACTAAAACAATGGATAAAAGGACAAGATCCAAACTGGCACTTGTTCAAAAAAAGAATATCGAGATAGGTAAAAAGATTATTGCAGAAGCAGAAACCATTTTTACTGACAAAGGTTTTGACAAAGAAAAGATTAAAACATTTTATAATAAAAAAGAGATCAGCGCTCCACGTGACATTTCCGACTGGGCAAACAGGAAGCAAGCAGATGCCGTGCTTATAGCCCGTCGCGGCCGGACCGATTTGGGCTCCCTTTTTATGGGAGGTGTTTCAAATCGCCTGGTGGACTACAATCCGGTCTGTCCCATATGGATCGTGGGAGGTGGCATCCATTCAAACAAGGTGCTGGTCTGTATGGACAGTTCAGAAAACGCACTCAGGGCAGCAGATTATGCAGGATTTATGCTCTCCGGCACCGGTTGCAGGGTAACCCTGTTTCATACCATAAAACATTTAACACGCTTTATGCCGAGAGAAGCGATAAAAGAGGCGCCCGATATTGAAGATCTCTGGAAAAATAAGGCAAGCAAAGAGATCGCTCCATATATGGAAAAGGCAAAAAAAATGCTTTTGGAGGCAGGCCTGGATGAGAATAATATTGATATAAAAGTGGCGAACGGAAGCAGGTCGGCTGCCGATGATATCATCAAGGAGGCACAGGAAAATAATTATGGGACAATCGTACTTGGCCGGCGTGGAATATCAGCGGCAAAAGAGTTTTTTATGGGAAGAGTCACCAGCAAAGTTCTGCGCTGCTACACCGGCATAGCTGTCTGGATTGTTCAATAATTATTAGATATAAGTTGCTCAAAGATTCATATGAGGACGAAATAACTTTCCAAACTATGAGATTGTCACATAATAGATTTCACAAGGATAGAGGAATGGTTAATGGGTTAAGGTAGGTTAAGGAGGAGGTTAAGGTGTCACATCTTGCATAGTGAATAAATATGCATATTTTCCACACCAGCCAGATCAGCAAATCTCGGTTCTCCTTTATTGACCTGGGTATTTTTCAATTATATCGGTACAATCAAGATCGCAATTCAAAATCCTGGCTGTTTTTTCCAACACCTTTTCCGAGTCAACACTTTTTTCCAATGCACGTTGTTAGTATGGTGCAAGGGACGTCCATTGGATTATTGGATACTTTTATTCTACCAGATTTAACCCTGCTCCTTAGTGATTTTTTGTCTTCTCATGATTGATTGACTTACTGTGGGTTGGGCTAAATTCAACTTTTTTGCCAGATCCACGGTTGTCATCCCTAACTCCCGCACCCCTCCATTTTTTTTAACCATACAAGAAAGATTGTAAGAGCTAAACAAATCACGAGCTTAGGGCTCGCGCAAAAATGACTTTACATTTTAAGCGCCGATGCATCCCGCCTGGCTACGTTCCGAAAGCTCAGGAATATCTTGATATTTCTAAGCTTTCGCGCCTTGCCGGCCAGGCGCCTCAACACCTAAAATTGCGAACTTATTTTTGTGCAAACCCTTACTCCTTAATTTTTTAAGCGGGTGATAAATTTGTTAATTTTTTCAAGCATCGCTTTCTTGATTTTCACTTTAAGATATAAATCTCCGCAACGCCCGCCGCCTTTGCCGCCCGTTCCCATTCCCGCCAGCCGGATCTGTTGCCCCTTATGCACTCCGGGAGGTATCTGAATAATCAGTTTTTTAGCTT
>JAUVKE010000324.1 GCA_030592105.1 Desulfobacteraceae bacterium | reverse complement strand
TGGCTGGAGGTCGGTTATCCTGTTTCACAATTATGGCAGATTTCATCCGCAAAATTAAATGAAAAACTCGGCACCAGCGATTACAAACATTTTCTGGATGTGCGAACTTCAGACGAATGGAATCAGTTTCGCATAAAAGAGGCGAAGCACTATCCCCTTACTGATCTGCTGAAAAAAATTCCCGATATCCCAAAGGATGAGGAGATAATCGTAACCTGCGCAATCGGATACAGAGGCAATATTGCCGCAAGCTTTCTTCAAAGCAAGGGTTTTAAACATGTTCACAGTCTGGCCGGAGGCATGAAGGCCTGGGTGAACGGAGGTTATCCTGTTGTAAAATAACAATTTATTAAAACCATATTAAGAGCAGGGGGCAACCCCTCGTGGTTGCCTTTTGCAACTGCGTTACTTTGATAGGAACTACCAGAAATTACAGTCATGAGAGGGTATCCACAATGAAAAAAGTCGTCCTGTTTGTCTTTAATGGCGAATTAATCTGTTTTATCCATGTACTATTGAATGCCCTTGAAATGAAAACAAAAGGGTATGAAGTCAAAATTGTTATTGAGGGCTCAGCCACCGGGTTAATCCCTGAGATTGCCAAAACAGGAAACCCCATGCATAAATTGTATAATAAAGCTAAAACCCTTGATTTAATTGACGGTGCTTGCAAGGCATGTTCCAATAAAATGGGTGTTTTGGAAGAAATCAAAGCAGAGGGGATGGAGCTTTTAGACGATATGAGCGGGCATCCCGGTATGTTTCAGTACATGGAACAAGGTTATGAAGTGATTACGTTTTGAGAAAGAAAAGGAGGCAATAAAATATGAAAGATTTAAAGATCGGCTGCAGCAGGCCGACCGGATCAAAAAATGGCGAACCTGGGAATGAAAAAAAATCAACAATGGAACCTGAAAGAATAAAGGAAACAGTTATGCCAATAGCTAAGGTTGGAGGAAAAGCGCCTGATTTTGAGGCGCCCGCTTATCAGAACGGAAAATTCGGGCAAGTTAAACTTTCGGATTATCTTGGTAAATGGGTCGTTCTATGTTTTTATCCCGGTGATTTTACATTTGTCTGAGCCACTGAACTGGCGGCAGTTGCTGCCAAGTATAAAGCCTTTCAGGATCTGGGTGTTGAGTTTCTTTCTGTAAGTGTGGACAGCCATTTTGTTCACAAGATGTGGAATGACAAAGAGCTTTCCAAAATGGTGGAGGGTGGCGTCCCCTTTCCAATGCTGTCTGACAGTCCTGGAAATATCGGCAAGATTTATGGGGTCTATGATGAGGATTCCGGTGTTGAGATGCGGGGCCGCTTTATTATTGATCCTGATGGAGTAATTCAGGCCATTGAAATACTGACTCCTCCGGTGGGTCGAAATGTGACTGAACTTATCCGCCAGATTCAGGCCTTCCAACATATTCGAAAGACCAATGGCGAGGAGGCTGCGCCATCCGGTTGGGAACCAGGCAAGCCCACGCTTCAACCGGGTCCTGACCTTGTGGGAAAGGTATGGGAAGTATGGAAGACGGACACTGAATAACAATTTGGAAATAAAGGCGATTGAATGAAAAGCAAATTAACGATAATTTTTATTATTGGAATAATTATAGCTCCCTTGCTGGTGCTTGCAGATCAAAACAGAGGTGCCAGCGAGATACTCCTTTCAGGTGGTAGAAAAGGAAATGTATCGTTTCCTCACCACGTACATCAGGTAGTTCTTAAAGATTGTACCAAATGTCATAATCTCTTTCCCCAGGCATCAGGATCAATTGAAAAATTAAAAGCAGATAAAAAACTTAAAGCAAAACTGGTAATGAAGGAGTGTAAAAATTGCCACAAAGCAAAAAAAAGGGCGGGTGAAAAGACCGGACCAATAGGGTGCAAAGCCTGTCATAGCAAATAATGGCTCATTCAAAAAAAACGGATAAAATACTATGAAAAAATATTTAATTATCGGAAACGGGGTTGCAGGGACAACAGCAGCGGAAACTATTCGCAGTAATGACAACACAGGGAATATTACAATTATAACAGATGAAAAGCTTCCCTTCTATTCCAGACTTCGCCTGAATGAGTATATTGAAGGAAAAATAGATGAAGAAAAGCTTATAATCAAAAATGAAAAGTGGTACAGGGATCATAATATTGATCTTATGCTTGACACACGGATTACAGATGCGGATTCAAAAAATAAAACTGTTTTAACCCGGGATGGAAAGAATATTTCCTTTGACAGGCTTCTTGTTGCAACGGGAAGTCACTCCTTTATTCCGCAGATAAAGGGATCTGAAAAAAAAGGTGTTTTTACATTACGTAATATTAAAGATGCCAAAAATATTATTGAGTATGCAGATACCATTGATGATATTGTAATTATAGGTGGCGGACTTTTGGGCATTGAGGCCGGGTATGCTCTTTTAAAATCAGGAAAAAAAGTTTTGATAGTTGAATTTTTCCCAAGGCTTCTCCCAAGACAGCTTGATGATGATGGCGCAAAAAGACTTCAGAGTATTATGGAAGATATGGGGTTTTCATTCAGGCTTGGCGCTAAAACCAGAGAAATTGCCGGAAAAGATCAGACCGAAATGGTTTTGCTTGAAAAAGATGAAACTCTTCCCGCGCAAATGGTTATAATTTCGGCGGGTGTTCGCCCGAACATGGAGCTGGCGGAATATTTACAAGTTCATTGCGATAAAGGGATAGTTGTTGATGATCACATGAAAACAGACAGTGCTGATATCTATGCAGCAGGGGATGTGGCAGAATTTGAAAACAGGCTGTTTGGCATATGGCCTGCCGCCATGGATCAGGGCAAGGCAGCGGGCGCAAATATGGCCGGAGTAGATATGATATATAACGGGACAGCCATGTCCAACACTTTAAAGGTTGCGGGGGTCGATCTGGCCTCTGCAGGAGATATTGATGCTGAAAACAGGTTGGAATCAAAGGTGCTTGCAGATAATCAGATTTATAAAAAACTGGTATTTGATAATGATAAAATTGTCGGCTGCATTATGCTTGGAGATAAAAAGGATTTCACTAAAATAACCAGGGCAATATCTGAAAAAAGGAATATTTCACATTTAAAAGATCAAATCCTGTCTAAAGGATTTAATCTTGAAGAACTTTAATTTTTAGTAAACCGTAACAGTTATCATTTTTTTAAATGTTCAAATAACCAAAAAGAAAGGAGGCAGATGATGAAAATGAAGAAAAGGGTGTTCGTTTTTGCAGTAGCTTCAACGCTTATTTTATGTGGTTGTTTATGTTTTTCCGGTACTGTTGCAGCTAAAGTTGAAAGCTGTGTTAAATGTCATGAAAAAACAAGCCCTGGTCAGGTGGCCGACTGGAAGGCAAGTAAGCATTTTGAGGAAGATACTACCTGCGCGGATTGTCATGGAGAAAAACATCAGAATGAAAAAGATGCCAATCTGGTAAGCTTT
>JAUVKE010000212.1 GCA_030592105.1 Desulfobacteraceae bacterium | reverse complement strand
TTAAAAAAAATATAATGCAGACAGCTCTTATTAACGGAGCAGCCTCCCATGCACTTGATTATGATGATTCTCTTGAAATTATGGTAGGACATCCTACTGTAACACTTTATCCTGCATTACTGGCAGTTGCCGAATGGAAAGGGATGACAGGAAAAGATTTACTGACTGGATATCTAATTGGATTAAAAACCGCGTCAGTTATCGCATCCTGCGGTGGACTGAGTCATTATAAAAAGGGCTGGCATGGTACTGGAACTTACGGTCACTTTGCATCAGCAGCCGGCTGTGCCCGTCTCCTGGGACTTGACGAGCAACAAACAGTCTTTGCACTTGGGCTGGCAGGCACACAGGCATCTGGACTTAAAATTTCTTTTGGTACAATGTGTAAACCGTATCATGCAGGGAAAGCTTCTCAGGGCGGGCTCATATCCGCATTGCTGGCTATGGATGGTTTTACAAGTGCTCAGGATATTATAGAAGGAAAGAGTGGGTTTCTGGATGTATTCAGCGGTGAATATAATGATAATGCCATAGCACTTTTAAATGAAAAATGGGAAGTTGAAGATCTGGTACAAAAATATCATGCTTCCTGTCATGCAACTCATTCACCGATAGAAGGTGCTCTTGCTATTATTAAAGAGGAAGGAATCTCTGTAAAAGATATTAAATCAATAAACCTTGTTCTTTCTTCTCTTGCTGTTGGAGCTGCCGGAAAAACCAAACCAAAAACCGGACTCGAAGGTAAATTCAGCATATCCTATTGCGTAGCCAATGCACTATTGAGAGGAGATACCGGAACCAAAGCATTTACAGATGCAAAGGTTAATGATCCAGAAGTTGTTGAATTAATGAATAAGATAATTCTTGAACCGACCGATGAAATTAAAATGATGGAAACAATAATTAAGATTGAAATAAATTCTGGAAAAATTTTTACATGTAAAATGGATGTTATGAGTAATATCCCGAAACTTGAATCAAAAAAAATGAAAATTAGAGATAAATTTATTGATCTCTCTTCACCTGTTCTTGGTGAAAAAAAGGCAAATAAACTTGCTGAATTAATTACAACACTTGAAACAATAGATAGTATACAGAATTTGGTTACACTTACACATGATTGATGCTGTTTTTTAACTTGTTTGTATATTGAACCTAAAACAGTTCCTTACATATAAAAAAATAAGGAGATTTTGTTATGAGTAAAAGTGCAGAAAAAATAAAAAAATCGACAGAAGTATGGGAAGAAAAAGTAATAAAACCAAAGCTTGAAAAGCTTAAACTTAAAGAGAATCAGACTAAATTTTACACACCTGAAAATATGGAAGATTTTGATTTTTTGGAAAAAGTCGGCTACCCCGGCACATATCCTTTTACAGCTGGAAATGATTCTGTGCCTAAAGGGATGTTTTTGGCGTAGCAAAGGCTTCTACGATTTAGCATAATATGGAAATATCTGTTGTTTGAATAAAAAAGATTTTTATTCAAACAACCTTGATAAAGTTATATTTAATGGCTTTGCAAAAATTTATAAAGCTATTAAAAAAGCTGGAGAATTACTATCAATGATAAATGACTGGGATGAATTAATAAATAATCTGGTGCAAGGATCAGTAAGGAGTCTGGCCAGATTGATAACAAAGATTGAAAACAGGGAACCTGGCTGGCTGGATGCGATGAAAATAATTCATCCAAAAGCTGGAAATGCTCATATTATAGGATTAACAGGCGCACCAGGCGCAGGCAAAAGTACTCTTACAGATAAATTGACCGCTGTACTGGTAAAAAAAGGACATAGCGTAGGTATTATTGCAGTTGACCCTTCCAGCCCTTTTAGCGGAGGAGCTTTGCTCGGTGATCGTCTTAGAATGGGAGACGCATGTGCTCTTAGTGATGTATTTGTGCGTTCAATGGCCACAAGAGGAGCTCTTGGCGGATTGAGTCTTGCTGCGCGTGACATTGTAAAAGTTATGGATGCTTTTGGCAAGGATTTTGTTCTTATAGAGACTGTAGGCGTCGGGCAGGATGAAGTTGACGTTGTAAAGACTGCAGATACTGTTATGGTTGTTTGTGTTCCTGGAATGGGCGATGGGATACAGGCCATAAAAGCAGGGATAATGGAAATTGCTGATATTTTTATTGTAAACAAGGCAGATCGCGAAGGTGCTGATCGGGTTGTTGTAGATATTCAGGCTATGCTTGATATGAGTTCTGATGAATATGTTCAGGAGATTCCAATTTTAAAAACAGTTGCTGCAACCGGTGAAGGTGTTGAAGAACTTGTAGGTGCTCTTGTAGAAAATATCGATTCAAAAAGTTCGAAAAAAGACTGGAACAGGGAACGTGTTCATGAAGAGATATTGACTCTTGTAGAAAGAGAGGTCGCCCGTTATGTACAGAAAAAATGGAATCAAAAAGGTGATTTAAATAGTATAGTGGATCGTATAATTGCAAGAGAACTTGATCCATACACAGTTGTAGAAGAAATGGTAGAACATTTAATGCATGCAAAATAACTTCCAGATTCTTACAATTAACAGCCTTATTATTTTTTGGCTCAACCGAGACTTTATTTATGGACAAGGGAATTCTTAAACAAGAGAATCGATACGTCAGCACAATTATTTTTAATCGTCCCCAAAAAGGAAATTCATTAAATGCTGATACCCTTTTTAAATTTGGAGATACACTCAGAGAAACAGAAAGAGAAAATAGAACAAGAGTTGTTATTTTAAGGGGTGCCGGAGAAAAAATTTTTTCTTCGGGTGTTGATTTGTCTACAGGACCAAAAGAATTTGACCGAACAATAAAAGGACTTGAATATTGTATTGAAAGCCTGATTGATTTTCGATTGCCTGTTATTGCAATGCTCTATGGTCCAGCCATAGGAGCAGGGCTCGATTTTTCTGTTATGGCAGATATCAGAATTGCATCGGAACGTGCTGGATTTGCTGTTCCACTGGTAAAAATTGGCAGAACATATTATTATACCGCCATCGAACGTCTAATGCGATTAACTGGTATTGCTGCTACAAAAGAAATTCTTTTATCAGGCAGGCTTATGAATGCAAATAGAGCTTTGGAAACAGGGCTTGTTAATCAAGTGGTCAGTCCTGATAAACTGGAGGCTGTTACATATGAACTGGCCCGTGAAATTGCTGAAGAAGCATCCCCGCTGGCTGTTCAGACAACTAAGTATACAATAAAAAAAATTTTTGAAAAAAGTCAAATCGATTCAGAACTTGCTATCCAGCTTCATGGTCTGGTTGAAGAAATTAATAAAAGCTCAGATGCTTCAGAAGGAATCTGCGCCAAGCTGGAAAAACGAAAACCGGTATTTACAGGAAAATAATCAAATTAAACAGTTAAATTGTTACATATAATAATTTCTAATTCTTATTCCGGTTTATCCGGGTTATGAGGTGTGATATGAATTTTGAAACAATTTTATTGGATAAGAAGGACGGTCTTGCAACATTAACATTTAACAGACCTGATAAGAGTAACGCTTTAAACAGAAAGATGATGGAAGAATTGGCTGTGGTTGTGGAGGATGTTGCTCTGGATAAAGAGATTAGAGCATTTCTTTTAACTGGAGCAGGAAATGCTTTTTGTGCTGGTGCAGACCTGGATATAATGCCCGGTGGCGGGAACGCAAAAGAAATGGGCGAATTAGGTGTTGAAGCATTAAGATCATCTTTTTTATTTAAAACCGCCAAAAAAATTATTCTTGGGATTCATAAGATGGAAAAACCGACAATTGCCATGATTAATGGAGCATGTGTAGGTGCCGGATTTGACATTGCACTATCTTGTGATATCAGGACAGCGAGTGAAAAAGCAAAATTTATGTGTGGATTTGTAAAACTTGGTATCTTCCCTGGCTTTGGTGCTGCATGGTTTTATCCAAAAGCAATGGGATTATCAAAAGCTTTTGAAATGCTTTACACAGGTGATATGCTGTCTGCAGCAGAAGCAAAAGAGATCGGTATGTTAAACAGGTTGTCATCCCCTGAAGATCTTGGAACCGATACAATGAAAATGGTTAAAAAAATTATTAAAGGGCCGCCTATTGCATTAAGGCTAATGAAATCACACGTATATAAAGGGATGCGGACAAATCTGGATGAAGCATTAGATGACGCAGCAGTTTGTGAATCAATAACCCTTGCTTCCAATGATTTTGTCGAAGGGGTTACTGCTTTTAGAGAAAAAAGAATGACTGAATTTAAGGACAAATAGTGCCTGATTAGTTTTGTAAATTACACTTGAACGAAAAACAGATAATTTTATACTTAAAGGAGCTTTAAAATGAATGAAGATAAAAAAATTAGAGTACTTGTTGCAAAACCAGGTCTTGACGGACATGAACGTGGTGCCTGGGTTGTTGCATATGGATTAAGAGACGCTGGCTTTGAGGTAATATATACAGGATTAAGACAAACACCTGCAGAAATTGCTAAGGCAGCTGTGCAGGAAGATGTAAATGTTGTTGGTCTTTCCATTCTTTCAGGTGCGCATTTAACATTGACTGCTTCTGTAAAGGAAAAACTTAAAGAACTGGGTGGAGATGATGTTGATATAATTATTGGTGGAATTATACCGGAAGAAGATCATGCAGAACTTAAAAAAATAGGCGTAAGCGGAATATTTACAGGTGGTACTTCTGTGAAAGCGATAGCTGATCATATCAGAGGAGTTTGTTGAAATTCTGACAGTTTTTTTGTATAGCGACATATAAAACAACTGAATAGTTATACCCATTTTTTTAATATTTGCTGTGTCAACCTGAAAGGCGATATATTTTTATTTGCACTGCCTTTCTG
>JAUVKE010000115.1 GCA_030592105.1 Desulfobacteraceae bacterium | reverse complement strand
TTTGGTCCATCTACTGCGTTACATCAAAGGCCGAATACATCAAGTATTCAACCTTTAATGCGCCTTGTATATGAACCAAAATCCTTCACAATTTTTGTTCAATTTATATAATTTACGATCCTAAACCTCAATTTAAGGATAAAGGGTTATGGCAAACGCTATTTTAAAAAATGATGTTATTATGGCAGGCATAGGCGGCATGGGGGTTCTTATGGCCGGCAAACTTCTTGCCTGGGCTGCACTTGAAAAACATAAATATGTTTCCTGGCTACCCTCCTATGGAGTGGAAAAAAGGGGAGGTGTCTGTGAATGTACAGTAATTTTTTCAGACAGTGAGATTTCATCGCCTTTATTGGATCAGGCTAAAACTCTGATTGTTTTTGCAGGTTCTCAACTGGGCACTTTTGAATCAAGGGTCAATGGTAATGGAATAATGCTGGTAGATTCTGCCAACATCAAAGATGAGCCAAAAAGAAGTGACTATAAACTGATAAAAATTCCGGCAGTTAAAACAGCCCACGAAAAAGGCGATTCAAAAATCAGCAACCTTATTATGTTAGGTGCGTACATAGGGGCAACCCAGATTCTTTCTTATGAACTTGTTCAGGAGACAGTAAGAAAGAATCTTGGAAAAGACGACGTTACAAAAAATAGAAATAAAGAAGCAATTCAATTAGGCATTAAGTTTGGGTCAGCAGCTATGCAGTAGTATTGCTGCCAGTTCAAAATATAACATACCTGTAAACCTTAAAGAGGGAGGGTTGACCAGTGGCAAAGGGAGAAATAATAATTAATGAAAATAAATGTTGCGGGTGTGGTCTTTGTGAAGAATTTTGTAATCAGGGATGTATTGCCATGTCAGCGGACAAGTTTACCCCCATGGGATATGTTCTGCCGGAGGTGGTGGATTCTGATAAATGCAATGCCTGTGGCTTTTGCGGCAAAATGTGCCCCCATTATGCAATTGAAGTTTATAAATATATTACAGAGCCCGAAGATAGTGTTACTGCGTGAAATATAATAACATAAGAATGTTAGATGTTAATCACGGAATAAATTAATGATGTCGTGTAAGATTTGTATAATAAAGGGGTGAAATAGAATCTGATGAGCAAAAATTTAAATGCAGGGGAGAAAAAACTGGTTTGTGGAAAACCAAAAATCTGGAAAGATCCTCCAGGCGCTATGATGTATTGCCCCGGGTGTCAGGAGACTGTCATCCACAGAATTATTGCTGAAGTCCTGGAAGAACTGGAAATAGACGGGAAAAGTATTGCTGTTATAGGTGTGGGCTGTCATGCTTTTGTTCAATTATCATGGGACATAGACGCACTCAGCTGTGCCCATGGACGTGCCCTTGATTCAGCAACAGCAATAAAACGGTTAAATCCTGACAGTGTTATTTTTACGGTACAGGGGGATGGAGATTGTACAGCAATCGGGGCAGGAGGATTTATTAATGCAATGACCCGCGGAGAAAAAATAACCACAATCATGTACAATAATACCAATTACGGAACCACAGGAGGACAGTTTGCTCCCACCAGCCTCATTGGTCAGAAAACAGTAACCACACCAAATGGACGGGACCCTGAGCATGATGGATATCCAATACATGCTGCAGAATTGGCAGCAACATTTAAGGGAACTGTTTACAGTGCCAGGGGGTCACTCCATTCTCCAGGCGGATACCCGCGCACAAAAAAATATATTAAGACCGCTTTTAAAAAACAGATTAACAAAATAGGATACAGCTTTGTTGAAGTATTATGTGCATGCCCCCCTAACTGGCATTTATCACCCGTTGAAAGTATCCGGAGGATAAAAAATGAAGTGGTTGATGAATTTCCCCTGGGTGAATTTAAAAATATAAATAGTATAGAAAATAAGGCTTAGAACAATCTCGTCTTTGATCTGCCTTGTCGGCACTTAATCCACATCGATCTATTCTCATATTAAAAGGAGGCAAATGATCTCGCAGGATTTTAAGAATATTGGTGAATTCATAAAGGAGAGGGGAACAGCCAGCGAAACTAAAGATAAAATTTTTCTTCAATTTGAAGATGAAACATTCACTTTTAATGAATATTTCACCTTATGCAGCAGATACGCAAGAATGTTCACCATGGCCTTTGAAGAGAAAAAAAATTGTACCCATTTCCATGTGGGCATATTAATGCAAAACTATCCTGAGTTTATGATTACACTTGGTGGATGCGCCTTGTGCGGGGCCACACTTTCGGCTATTAATACAGGCCAAAAAGGAGCAAGTCTCTCCCGGGATATAAATTTTACTGATTGCATGATGCTTATTACGGATAATACCTTTTTACCTGAGGTTGAAAATGTAATAGGGGATCTTGAATTAATAGAGCCTAAAGACGTACTGGTTAATAATCTCCGTGACAAAAACAAAAATCTTCCAAAAGGTTATACCTCTTTGGGAGAAAAGCTTAAAAAAACAGAAACAGTATTGGGGAGAGAGCTGTTTAATTCACCTCCGGATATAGATGTGGACCCTTTGACAAATCTGATGATAATTTTTACTTCCGGAACAACAGGTGCTCCCAAGGGAATTATAAACTCCCATGCAAAACTCATCGGTTTAGCCTCTGTAATTGCCGGTCCTCTAAGTTTTTCTTCAGAGGATGTGGCATATGGTGTTATGCCACATTTTCATTCTAATTCAACTTTTATCTCTTTTATACCGGCCCTTCTTTTTGGTGCCGGGTTTGCCTTTAGGAAAAAATTTTCTGCCTCCGGCTTTTTGCCTGATATTAAAAAATATGGGGTAACAACTTTCAATTATGTGGGGAAACCCATGGCTTATATTCTGGCCGCAACCGAAGGGCTTGTTGATCATGATAATAAATTACGTATTGCCCTTGGAAATGGAGCATCTGCGGTGGAGCAAAAGACCTTCATGGAAAGATTCGGATTAGACTGGGTTATGGAGGTATTCGGTTCAACTGAAGGGGGTGCCACTGTATTAAAACTGCCGGGGGATATTGAAGGCTCCGTCGGCGTAATGCCGCCAAATATAAAATTGATAAGAGAAGATGGGGAAGATGTCCTTCCTGCACAATTCGATAATGATGGCGTTTTACAAAATTATGCTGAAGCTGTGGGGGAAATTATAAATACTGAAGGGCTCGGTTCCTTTGAAGGTTATTTTAAAAACCAGGATGCAACAGGTAAAAAAACAAAAAACGGAATGTTTCATACAGGAGATTTAGCATATTACCGCCTGGGGGAAAAAAATGGTGCCCAGGTTAAATTTATGTTTTTTGCAGGAAGAAAAGGGGACTGGATCAGAAAAGATGGCGAAAATTTTTTAAGTGAACCAATAGAAATTATTATCAGCCAGTTTGACCCTGTTTTTCTTTGCTCGGTTTATGGTGCTCCATGCCATCAATCCGACGAACTTGTAATGGCAAGCCTTAAATTAAATGCTGATAAAACATTCGATCCAGTAGAATTTTTTAATTTTTTAATTTCTAGAAAGGATATGAATGAAAAGTGGTATCCTGATTTTGTACGAATATTAAAAGATCTCCCTCAAACGGAAACTGTCAAAATTAATCCAAAGGAGTTAAAAAAAGGTTTTTTTAATAAAGAACTGGTGGAGGATCAGCTCTATTGGCGCGAGCGTAATGAAACATCTTTTAAACCGTTTGAAAAGCAGGATTACAAAAGCTTAAAAGAAAATTTTATTAAAGCTGGAAGGGTCAATGAATTAGTTAGGGGATAGATGCTGTAATAAGGGAGGCCACATTTTTAATGACGGTGTGGCCTTCTCCCTGAAACGCCTCTGAAAATCGGGTAAGGAGAACAATTTATATGTTAGCTACTACTGGTAATAAGTTAAAAGGACTGGCACGGGTTGAAGAATGCTATAATGATTACGGCGGCAGAGCAAGGGAGCTAAAATCTGACGGAAAGGGGATTATCTCTTTTCTTTGTGCATATGTTCCCACTGAAATTATTGCAGGAGCCGGTTTTTTCCCTTTACGGTTAAGGGGAAATGTTCATGAACCTGTCACCAAGGGGGATAGATTCCTTGAACCAATAGCCTGCCCTTTTGTGCGGAGCTGTTATGATCTGTCACTTAAGGGAAAATATGATTTTTGCGACGGCCTGATTATTCCCCATGCATGTGACAGTATTACAACGCCGTACCATGTATGGAAATATACTCTGGAACCAAAATATTCACATTTTGTAAATGTTCCACGTAAGACCACAGGTCCATCCCTCGATTTTTTTAAAGCAGAATTAAACAGTTTTAGAAAAAGTCTTGCTGAATTTGCAAAAACTGAAATTAATGATGAAAGCCTTATAAAGTACATTAAACTTTATAATGAAAACAGAGCTAAAGTAAGTCAGCTGTACGAGCTGAGAAAATCTGACCCTCCCCTGGTTTCCGGGTCTGATGTGGTAAAAATACTTTCTGCCTCAATGAGTCTTCCTGTGGAAGAGTCAAATCAATTATTAGATGAATCAATAGCTGAAATCAAGACAAGAGAAAAGCCTGATATTAAAAGTCTGCCCCGGTTACTAATTATGGGGGGAACTGTGGATAATCATGATATTGTAACTCTCATAGAGGATTGCGGCAGTAATGTTGTATGCGACAGCACTTGTGTCGGCACCAGAGATTTAATCCCCCGTGTCGACCCCACGGCTGACCCCATGGATGGCCTTGCAAAACGGTATCTTGATAAAATTAATTGCCCCAGAACACAAAGAGATAAGGTGGGGACAACATTTCAGGACGATCTGGAGGCAAGATATGGGGATGTGGGAAAATACGCAAAAGAATATAAGATCGATGGTGTGATAATGTATACATACAGATACTGTGATCCATTTGGATTTGAAATATCTGCCAGAAAATCCTACCTGGAGTCACTCGATTTGCCGAATTTATACATTGAAGATGGTTATTTTGCAGGAACCATGGGTCGTTTAAGAACAAGAATTCAGGCGTTTCTTGAAATGATTGAATAGTATATCTCCAGCTGATCACTCTATAAAAATGATTTTTTAAAAAAATCCATGGGAAATAAAATCAGCGGGTTTGTAAATATTATTATTGGAGGTTTGATGCCAAAGGAAAAAATCAAAAAGCATAAAAAAAGAATGACTGCCACAAAGTCCGCAGCAAATGTTGCGTCCTTTGTTAAACATAATATAGAAGCGCCCATCGCAGCAAACAAAGAAGGCAGGCCAACCTGTTATTCTTTTATTATATCAAGTTATGATGAAATTATAAGGGCCATGGATGTAACACCTGCATGGACAGAATCATTTGCAGGGATATGCGCTGCAAAACGGGATTCAGCCAGATTTTTGGAAAAAGCTGAAGAATTTAATTTTTCACGGTCTTTATGTACATATGCCCTTTGTGGTTTAGGCTTTGATATAATGAGGGAGCAAACAGGGGAAATGCCTTCCAATTCGCCCTGGGGAGGTCAGGCAAGACCCGATTTCATGCTTTCAAGCGCACAAAACATTTGTGATCCAAGGGGTAAATGGTATCAGGCCGCCCAGGAATTTATGCCTGATGTTCCCATCTATAATACCGGTTTGCAGTGGCCGGTTTTCGAAGATGATGTAAATGTAAAAGATGTTGAAGAATATTATGTAAAATACCATGCGGAGGAGTTAAGGGGTCTGGTAAAGTTCATGGAAAAACAGACCGGCACAAAGATGGACTGGGACAAATTGAGTGAAACAGTTAATCTGGTGGAACGAACCTGGGACCTGATCTGGGACACTTACGAGCTGCGCAGGGCTGTCCCCACTCCCATGGATACAGGGGACGCCATGAATACCATGGTTCCCATGGTATTTTTATCCGGAACCCAGAAGGCATATGATTTTTTTCTGGAACTAAACAAAGAGCTAAAAAAAAAAATTGCCAATAATGAAGGGGTTGCTGAGGAAGAAAAATATCGCTTAATGTGGGGAGGGGGCCTTCCTTCATGGTTTGCGCTAAACGATTTTAATTATTTCCACAGCAAAGGGGCGGTTTTTCCGGTGGAGATTACCTACCGGATAATTGAACCGATGAATCGTTTGAATATTCCGGATACCAATGATCCCATTGAAAGAATCGCATGGCGGCATTTTAGGTTTAACACCTTCTGGTATGAACGTGCCAGACAGCGTCCCGGTTCAGTTCCTGCTTTAGAGCGCCTGATTCAGTATATAGAAGATTATAAAATTGATGGTATTGTTATGCATTTGGCCTTTTCCTGCCGCACAGCTCACCTTGGATTGACATGGCAGTTAAGCCAGCTGGCTAAAATTTATAAACCGATTCCCGTGCTGATAACAGGGGGGGATAAGCAGACCAGGAAGATTCTTAAAAAAGAAGTCCCATCCTTAATTATGGAAAGTGATATTGTCGATATAAGCTCCTATTCCGAAGTGGAAACACGGGCCATGATTGATGCTTTTATTGATACCCTGGCAGATGTTAAAAGCAAAAAAGTATAAAAATAAATTACCATGACAAATTATTACGCAGGTTTAGATATTGGGTCAACAATGACCAAGGCTGTAATTATGGATGATTCCGAAATTATAGCCACTTTTATCGGGTCCACCGGTGCACAGCATAGAAAGCTTGCAAACAGGGTGATGGAACAGACACTGGAAAAAGCAGGTATTTCCTTTGAAGATATTACCTGTGTTGTTGCAACGGGTTATGGAAGAATCAATGTCCCCTTTGCAGATAAACAGAAAACTGAAATTTTGTGTCATGCCCGGGGGGTGGCCAGTCTTTTTCCCACTGCAAGAAGTATTATTGATATTGGAGGACAGGATTCAAAGGCAATTAAGCTTAAAAACGGACGTGTTATAGATTTTGTGATGAATGATAAATGTGCGGCAGGTACAGGAAGATTCCTTGAGGTTATTGCCGAGTCACTTGGTTTGGGGGTTGAGGAGATGGGTCAAATGGCATTTGACAGCAAAACCTTTGTAAAAATAAGTAATATCTGTACTGTTTTTGCCGAACAGGAAGTGTCCGACAAACTATCAGACGGGATACCTGTTGATGAACTAGTTGCCGGAATACATGAATCCATGGCAACAAGTGTTCACAGAATTGCAAAAAGACTTGTACTGGATAAAGATATCGTAATCACAGGGGGTGGTGCAAAAAATAAAGGGCTGGTCAAAATGTTATCTCAAAAATTTGATCATCCAGTATTAGTTCCGCAAAACCCTTTAATTACCGGTGCCATGGGGGCGGCTTTATACGGAAAAGATCTGGTAGCAAAACAAGATGATTTTTTTAAAAACAGAAAAGAACGGAAATTAAAAAATGTTACGTTTTTTGAGTAATCAAATAAAAACCCAGTAATGTCCGGTTAGAATCTTGCGTGAGGGGAGTTTAATTGTTTTTGTAGCGTATTTAATAAATTTCGTAGAATTTCTTAGTGCAGCGCAGCCAAAAAATTGCGATTGTTTGAGCGAGGCACGAGCGAGTTTTGCAATTTTGGCGGAGCAAAATTAGAAATTCAAGAAATT
>JAUVKE010000178.1 GCA_030592105.1 Desulfobacteraceae bacterium | reverse complement strand
TGAAAAAAACGTTTATTTTTAAAAAACTTTTCTTATAAAATTACAATTCGTTGTGATAATTGAAGCATTTTATCCCATATTAGGCATAAAATAATTAGCAAGGTCGTAAGCGGGAATTGCTGGTTCAGCAGTTGGATTTGGATGAATATGTTAAAATTAAAGATTGGGTTGGCCTGGAAGAAAAAAAAATATTGCTCAATAATTCTACAGCATTAATTTTACCAACATATACTGAAGGAATACCCAATGTGATTCTTGAAGCTATGGCTTCGGGAATACCGATTATAACCACTCCGGTTGGAGGAATTCCTTCAATATTAACTGAAAATATAAACTGCCTTTTTTTTCAGCCTGGCAATGTTAATGAAATGGCAGAAAAAATAGAATTTCTTTTTAAGAATGAAAGCTTTCAAAATAAATTAAGTCTAAATAATTTTGAAAAAATCAAACAATATGATGCTATTATAATCGTAGAAAAACTATATAAGATATATAAAAAACTATTATGAAACAAATAATCCAAAACTATAAAAAAGGCACACTAACAATAGAAGAAGTCCCGGAACCAGCATTAAAATCAGGCTGCGTGCTTGTTCAAACATATCATTCCCTGATTTCCGCCGGTACGGAAAAGATGAAGGTCGATGATTCAAAACGGTCTTATCTTGGAATGGCCAGGGCTCGTCCTGAAAAACTTAAACAGGTTATAGGCACCTTAAAACAATCCGGTCCTTTAACAGCCTACCGCAAGGTAATGAACCGTCTTGATTCATTTACACCTTTGGGATACAGCCTGGCCGGAAAAGTAATAGCTGCAGGCAAAGGAGTAACCGAATTTACCGAAGGTGATATGGTTGCCTGCGGGGGCGCCTGCCATGCTGAAATCAACTGTGTGCCGATTAACCTTTGCTGCAAAATCCCGCATGCTTCCAACGGGGTTGAATCTGATCGGAACGGGTATCTTTTTACTGAACAGGCTGCATTTACAACAGTCGGCTCGATTGCAATGCAGGGTGTCCGCCAGGCCGAAGTGCATGTGGGCGAAAATGTCGCTGTGATCGGGCTGGGGCTTGTTGGTTTGCTGGCAAGTCTTATTCTGAAAGCTGCCGGCTGCAATGTGATGGGGCTTGATCTTGACCGGAAAAAGGTGCAGCTTGCCTTGAAAACAGGAATTGATACTGCCGGTGATATCAACAGCATTGATGTTGAACAGATGGCCTTATCATTTTCCGGCGGATATGGAGTTGATGCTGTTTTAATTACAACCGGCACCAAAAGCAATGAGCCGGTTTTAATGGCCGGAAAAATTGCAAGAGACCGGGGCACGATTGTTGATATCGGGATAAACAAAATGGATATCCCCTGGCAGCTTTATTATGAAAAAGAGCTGGTTCTGAAACAATCAAGGTCATACGGGCCTGGGCGTTATGATCCTGATTATGAAATAAAAGGTCAGGATTATCCGATTGGATATGTGCGGTGGACGGAAAAAAGAAATATGCTTTCATTTTTAAACCTGATGGCGAATGGCAGTATCGACCTGCGCCCGCTGATTACCCACAGGTTTAATTTTGATAAGTCGGTTAAGGCGTATGGACTGCTTGAGGGCGACAAGGCTGCTTTTTATGTCGGCATGATTTTAAAATATGATGTGAGCGAAGAAAACTTGAAGCACAACCGTGTCGGCACAATCATAATCAAGCCGCCGGATACTACAGGCGGTATGAATCTGGGGATGATCGGAGCGGGAAATTTTGCGCGTTCAATGCTGCTTCCGCATTTGAATGGAAAAGATATTCAACTGACCGGTATAGCAACCGCAACCGGCATAAGCGCAAAAGATACCGCCAGGAAATTCGGATTTAAAATTTGCACAACAGATTATACGGAATTACTTAAAAATGATTCAATCAATACAATCATGATCGCCACCCGGCATAATCTGCACGGAAAACTGGTAATTGAATCTCTAAAAGCAGGCAAACATGTATATACGGAAAAACCACTTTGCTTAAAAGAAGAAGAACTGGAAGAAATCAAGAACATCATTGCTCCGGAAGATAGTAACAGCCAACCTTCTACCCCTCTTAATCTCTCAACTTCTCCACTCTTGATGGTCGGTTTTAATCGCAGGTTCGCCCCTCTTGTTAAAGATATGAAATCATATTTCAAGTCCCGCAAGGAACCTATGATTATGTACTACAGAATCAATGCCGGATACATGGAAAAGACCAACTGGTACCAGGATGTAGAGCTTGGCGGGGGGCGTATCCTGGGAGAGGTATGCCACTTTATCGACACATTGCAATATTTTACAAATGCGCTGCCTGTTTCGGTTTTTGCCCAAACAATCAAAACCGAAAACCAGGCAATTACCCTGGAAGATAATGTAATTATCACAATTCAGTTTTCAGATGGTTCAGTCGGTTCGATAACTTATCTGGCCAATGGTGATCCGCAATACCCAAAAGAATATGTTGAAATATTTTGCGAAAATAAAGTCGCCTGGCTTGATAATTTCACCAGACTTACCTTGATGGCAAAAGGCAAAAAAAAGGTTAAAAAAGCTGTTTTAGCAGATAAAGGCCATAAGCCTGAAATGAAAGCTTTGGTAGAAAGTGTAAAGGCCGGAAAAGCGTCTCCAATACCGTTTGAAAGTATTTATGCCACCATGAGCGCCTGTTTTAAGATCAAGGAATCGATTAAAAAGACACAAATGATTATGATATCATAGTATTTTATAAAGAGGGTCATAATGAGATTTCCTTATTATGCTGCGATTTCCGTAAAAATTTTTCCTTGCAGGAACAATCAGATTTTTTTATATTAATATTATGTCGGATATAAAAAAAAGCCCACATGATGAGCTGTTTAAAAAAATATTTAAAAACAGGGAGAATGCCCGGGATCTTTTAATGGTGGTATTACCTCAAAATATTATCACCCGCATGGATATGGAGTCTGTGTATGTTGAGGATGTATCATATCTGGATGAAAACCTTACAAAACATTTTTCCGATTTGGTTTTAAGCCTGAATTTGAAAGGCAGCTATTCAGAAGTAAAAGTTTACTGCCTGCTGGAGCATAAAAGTACACCCGAGCCTTTGGCAGGTTTGCAGCTTTTACGCTACATGTCGTTGCAGTGGACTGATCTGATAGACAATAAAAAAATAATGGGCGGCAAGCTGCCTCCCATTATTCCCATTGTAATTTATCATGGCGAGCAGAAGTGGAAAGTATTCAGGTCGTTTCATGATCTGGTTGAATTTCCATCTGAAGACTTCAAGGCTTATATTCCTGATTTTAAATTTGCATTTTTTGATATTCCACGGTTGGATAACAACAGATTACAGGAAATGCAGAATAAGGTTATACTTCATTTTTATGTGGTAATGCTTAAAGCAATTCATTCACCCGACTTAAAAAAAATATTGCCCAAATTGGTTGAAGGGCTTCATAAAACCCTGCACAGCCAAACAGTAATGGATTATATTAATATATTTTTCAGGTACATCATGAGAGCCACAAACAGTGTGGCTAAAGAAGATATGCAGCAGGCATTAAACATATTACCTCAAGGGGGTGAATATATAATGAATACTTTAGCTGAAGAATTGCAGCAGGAAGGTGAACAGAGAGGAATTGCTATTGGTGAACAGAGAGGCGAGCAGAAAGGAATTGTTATTGGTGAGCAAAGAGGCGAGCAGAAAGGAGAGCTGAGAACAATAAAGCAATTATTATTGATTACTTTACAAGACAGGTTTGATTTCTTACCACAATATCTTATAAATGATATAAAAAGTATTGAATCTCCTGAAACCTTGAATGAATTATTCAAAAGAACCCTGAAATGTGAATCTTTGGAGCAATTTAAGGGATGGATAAACAAGGCTCTGGGGCGGACCGAACACTAAAAATAGAAAAAAAGGGGATGGATTTTTTTGCTGACGTTTTGCGTTGATAATAGCAACACAGTTTTATGTAATTATTGAGAAATTGTGTAAATGCGGTTTGTAATACATTGATTTTGTAGATAAAATATTTTGAGGTGCCATAAAATATACTCAAAAAATAGGGAACATCAATGAATATAAGTATTTTCGGCCTTGGGTATGTCGGCGCCGTGTCTGCGGCCTGCCTTGCTAAAGAAGGTCATACTGTTATCGGAGTTGATCCGGTTACAGTCAAGGTGGATATAATAAATAACGGACAAACTCCGATTATAGAAAATGAAATCGGAGAATTGATAGAATCCGCAGTTAATCAGGGCCGGTTAAGCGCGACAACTGATGCTGTGGAAGCTGTAAAAAACACTGAGCTTTCCCTTATTTGCGTAGGCACTCCGAGCCTGTTAAACGGAAATCTTGATTTAAGTTTCGTCCGCCGGGTCTGCGAGCGCATCGGCGCTGTAATCAAAGATAAAGACAGCCGTCATGTTGTGGTTATTCGCAGCACAATCCTGCCCGGTACAATAAAAAATGTGGTCATTCCAACGCTTGAGGAATATTCAGGAAAAACAGCAGGAAAAGAATTCGGGGTCTGCAATAATCCTGAATTTTTAAGAGAAGGAACAGCGGTTTATGATTTTTACAACCCCCCTAAAACAGTAATCGGTGAAACAGACAAAAAAAGCGGCGATCTCCTGGCATCCCTATACGCGAAACTTGATGCCCCGCTTATCAGAACAGATATTGAAGTTGCTGAAATGGTAAAATATGTTGATAATGTGTGGCATGCTCTTAAGGTTGGATTTGGTAATGAGATAGGCAATATCTGTAAATCCGTCGGCGTGGACAGCCATGATGTTATGGATATTTTTTGCAGAGACACAAAGCTTAATATTTCTCCATATTATCTAAAACCCGGATTTGCATTTGGAGGTTCATGCCTGCCGAAGGATGTAAGAGCTCTCACATATAAAGCCAAAGCGCTTGATCTTGATTTGCCGATAATGAATTCTATTTTACCGAGCAATGTCACGCATATTGAAAATGGATTGCGTATGGTTATGGAGACCGGCAATAAAAAAATTGGATTTTTGGGTTTCAGTTTTAAGGCCGGAACTGATGATTTAAGAGAGAGCCCGATTGTTGAGATGATTGAACGGCTTCTTGGAAAAGGATATGAAATAAAGCTGTATGATAAAAATGTTAATCTTGCAACTTTGGTAGGGGCAAACAAGGATTTTATTTTGAACAGGATTCCGCATATTGCAAAATTGATGGTTAAAACCATGGATGAAGTTATAGAACATGCAGAGACTATTATAATCGGCAATAATTCTTCTGAATTCAAAGAAATTATGACTAAACTTAAGAAAGATCAAAAAGTTATCGACCTTGTGCGCACTGTTACAGGTAAAACAAGCAATGGACGCTATAATGGAATCTGCTGGTAATATTATTATAAAAGATAATCAGGATATGATTGATTGATGAAAGACAAGATATTTCAGAGTATAAAAGATAGAAGGTTAGAAGATGAGAAGGTTTGAAAAGCAGAAGGTTTGAAGGTTAGAGGATTAGAAGGGAAAAAAGATGAACATCGAACATCGAACGTCCAACATCGAATGCTGAATGGGGAAAAAAAAGCAGAAATCAGAGGACAAAAAATACTGGAATTGATACAATAAAAATTATTTAAACCTATTCTTATTTAACGGACATTCCGCACATTTGAGAACGTGTTTTTTGATTTATAAATTGCAAATAAAAAAATAGCTT
>JAUVKE010000109.1 GCA_030592105.1 Desulfobacteraceae bacterium | reverse complement strand
TTAAAGCTGCTTCAAACTTATCTATTAATTCAGATATAACCTTTTCCGTTTTTTTATTCATGCATGCATTTTCCAGCCCTTTGGCTGCTTCAAATAGCTCCACGGCTCCTATATTGGCAGAACTCCCCTTAATATTATGGGCCAGAAGCAAAAGTCTATCCAGGTCATTTTGCTTAAACGCATCTTTTATTTGTTTCACGATACCATGATTATTTTTTAAAAATCCAACAAGAATACGTTTAAAAGTAACAGGGTCTATTTTAAGTTCAGCAAGCGCGTTGTTGATATTAATTCCCGGAAGGTCTGACGGAAGTATCCCTTGTCCTGCTTCTAAAATATTTTTATCAGATACCCCGCCCAATGCTTCTCTTTCTGCTCCACCTGAATCAAATTTTTCTTTATCTGCTATATCAGGTTTCTTTTTGTTTTTAAGCTCTCTCCACAAAGCATTGAACAACATATCCTGATTAACAGGTTTGGAAATATAACCGTTCATACCCGCTTTTATACATTTTTCTTCATCTCCCTTCATTGCATGGGCAGTCATGGCAATTATCGGAAAATCTTTAAGTTTAACATCCTTTCTTATCTCTATAGTGGCTTTGTACCCGTCCATAACAGGCATCTGTATATCCATAAGCAGGATATCAAATTGAGACTTACGCACAGCAGCCACAGCTTCTTTTCCATTGTTGGCCACCGTTACAATCAACCCGGCTCCTTCCAGAATTGCCAAAGCAATCTCCTGATTGGTGATATTATCTTCAGCCACGAGTACTCTGAATCCCCTCAGGCGCTTCTTTTGAATGGACGCCATGGTTGTAATATGCTTTTTCACCTGTCGAGGTTTAAGCTTTTTTTTCCCAAAGGCATCCATGATTGCATCAAAAAGAGTCGACTGGCATATCGGCTTAGTTAAAAAACCGTTTATACCCATTTTTTCTGCATAAAGCATCTGGGTTTCACGCCCAAAAGCCGTCATCATAATTATGGAGACATTAATTTTTAAATCATTCCTTATGATACTGGCGGCTTCCAGGCCGTCCATACCGGGCATAAGCCAGTCCATCATAACAAGGTCTATAGGATTTTCTCTGGTTTCATCTTCTTTTAACCTTTGCAGCGAAGCTTCAGCCGAAGATATGGATTTTACGTTAAAACCAAATGACTCAAGCATTTTTTTCATTATACTTTGGCTGTCTTTACAATCATCAACCACTAAAACATTCAAACCCTGAAGCTCATGGGGAGGTATAAATTTTCGCTTTATTTTTCCCGGCGGCTTTTGAAAAATAGCTGTAAAATTAAAAGTACTCCCTTTCCCTGGTTCGCTTTCCACCCAGATTTCACCTCCCAGCATCTCCACAAGCTGTTTGCAAATGTAAAGCCCCAGACCTGTTCCACAATAATTTCGTGTTGTTGATGCATCAGCCTGGCTAAAAGGCTCAAAAATTTTTTCAATATTTTCCGGCGCAATTCCTATACCTGTATCTTTAACAAAAAACTGAAATTTTCCCTGATCTGCTCCTGCTGATCTCGTCTCAAGTTCTTTTACACCTAAAATAATTATACCATATTTCTCTGTAAATTTAACAGCATTGCTCACCAGATTAACAAGAATTTGATATAGACGCAGCTCATCGCCTCTAAACTCGATGGGAATTTCAGGATCAATATCCACAAGTAACTCAACAAATTTTTTTGATGTCTTAGGAAAAAACATACCTATGAGCTTGTCAAGAACATCTTCAATTTTAAAATCGCGTATTTCCAAATCAAGCTTTCCTGCTTCTATCTTGGATACATCCAGAATATCGTTAATAATTTCAAGAAGAGAGTAGGCTGAAGTATTTATAATACGCAGATAGTCTTTAGCCTTATCAGAGATCTCTTCATTTGATAAAAGCTCGGATGCCGCAATAATCCCATTCATGGGAGTACGGACTTCATGGCTCATATTGGCCAGAAATTCATTTTTTGTATTGGTTGCCACCTCAGCCCTATCCTTTGCATCTCTTAATTCTCTTTCCAGCCTTTTCATGTTGCTTATGTCACGGCCCTCGGTGATCAACACAATCACATTTCCTGAGTCATCTTCAACAGGCTTAATGGAATAGTCCATGTACTCTAATGAATTATTTTTAAGGCGTATTTTAGCCTCAAATCGAACAAACTCCCCTGATGCTGCTTTTATCACACTATCATGCACCTTTTCCTGCAATTCAGCGGAATGTGAAAACCATGGCGTATTCCAGTATAATTTTCCAACAATATCATCTTTTTCAACTCCTGCCGCATCCATTGCCGGTTCGTTGGCGCTCAGCACTCTCCCGTCGGGAGCTATCAGGCCCATTAATTGAAAGGTATGGTTGTAAAGGGCTTTAAATTTAAATTCATTTTCTTTTTTTAACTTTTCCAGCCTTTTTCGTTCATTAAGCTCTAATTCCAGTTCAACATGAGAAGCTTTAATTCCTCGGTTCAGTTTAAAAATTATAAATATGGATGCAGCCATCATAAACATCAAAATTATTGCAGCTGCTATCCAGTAAGCATAAGCTTGTAGAACATCTGTAATAATTATCTTTCCCAAATCCTCATACGGAGCAACGCGCAGCTCTTTTAAACATTCACGCACGCTTTGATAATTCTGAGGAATTGTCCAGCCATAACATTTTCCGGCAGATGCAGCTGCAGAACCAGATGACATTTCAATAAGAGCAGCTGCAACCTTTTCAGCAATTTCATCGGGAACATGTTTAACCCTGGCAAAGGGCCATTCAGGATATTTGCGTGTTGAATGAAGAAAAGGGAGATCTGAACCTTTCCTAATATGGGAGTTAAACACATAAAAATTTTCCAGGTTAATCTTTCCTTCTGAATCCATTCTTTCCAGGATATCACTCCTTACGGTGCCAGCGTCAACTATACCGTCCCGAACCGCATAAACAACCTTGTCCTGTGTGCCGCCGAATTTAAGCTCCTTAAAATCAGTAAAAGGATCAATACCTTTTGCCTTCATTTCCCGCCATGCCATGAGCCAGCCTCCAAAAGAGGCTCTGGAAACACCCATAAATTTTTTACCCTTAAGATCGCTTAAATTTTGCATTTTAGCTCTGTCTGCTTTACAAAAAATAACCCCACTGTATGTAGTGCAGGAATTTCCAAGGCAACCATTCTTTAATGTGGCAATCCTGTTAACTCCGTAACGAATTTCAAGCTCCACGTAAGAGGATGAATTTGTCAAAATAAAGTCAATCTTGTCATTCTTAACAAAATCTATGATCTGATTATAATCAAGAGGTATTATTTCAAAGTGTCTGCCGGAAATTTTTTCCGATAGATACTCTACCGTGGGCATCCATTCGATAATGCATTGCCCATGCCCCCTTTTTGCTAAAACACCGATTTTCATGGCAACATCATCTGCCCGTGCGCTAAAAACAGCCAGAAGATTAATGCAAAAAACCATGGAAAAGAGTATGGTACATATTCTTTTCATCTGTTTTCCTTAAACGTAAAAATTTTTAACCCCTATTGTGACAAATTTTTCCACAGATTAATCATGAAATCCTGAACATTTGTTAAAATAGCCACAGCCTGGGAAGACCCCCTGTTTGCAAGTTTATCAGTGCCAAACTCCGATATATCAACAACATAAAAAAAAACGGGTCTTACAGTTCCATTATCCGCTATATGATAACCTGGAGTCATATTCCCGAACGCTATGGAATGTAATTGAGTGGCAAGGGCTATTACAGTAGTTGCCCGGCGGGCATGGACCCGCATGGCATCCTGCGCCTTGTAAACATCGGCTATAACTTCAGGAAGGGGACCATCGTCACGAATTGATCCTGCAAGGACATAGGGAACATTGCATTTTTCACACGCATAAATAATTCCATCCTTTATGGGCAATTTTTCCATTCCCTTTTTTATGGAACCTGCGCTGCGTATAGAATTTAATACGTCAAGGTGATTGTAATGCCCCAAGGGAGAAAGTTTCTGGGAATATATATCCTGGCCCAGACCTGTTCGAAAAATGGCAGCTTCAAGGTCATGGGTTGCAAGGGCATTTCCTGCCATTAATGCATGGCAAAATCCATTTTCGATAAGCCCCTGCATTGCATCTCTGCTGTCCTTATCAAAAGAGACCGCAGGTCCCAGCACCCATACTATATATCCGTTTTCTCTGTCATATCGTAAAATATCATATAATTCATCATAACATCGGGAAAAAGGAGTCTCCCTTGTGCCCCGGGTACGAAACGTGAACTTATCAGAGGAGGATTCAGACGGAGGGTTAAAACCTGTTGCATGCACATAAATTCCTTCTTCACCATTTTCCGTTCTTCCCACAACAACCATATCCCCCTTTTTCAGCCTGCGTGCTTCAACCACATCCACCATCTCTCCACGCAAAACCAGAACAGAATCCATCCTCCCCTGGGCAACGAGAATCCACTCTCCTTTCCTCCGAACATACTCAGGATGGTTAGAAGTCCCATAGAAATCAGCAGGAGCAACTCCATCTTCAGGGGAGGGCTCCACCCGGGCATCAGGAGCATCTTTAAGTATACCGGTTAAAAAATCCGGTACCTTATATTCAGGATATGGAAGAACCATTTTATTATCCTCCTTATTAAAAAGTTACCAGGCAGCCGGGCGGGATGTATCAGCGCTCCTCCCCTTTTTTCCCGGGATAGGATCTAATCAATAAAACAGGATTATACGCGTTGCTTAAAATTTTTCCAGCCACACTGCCGTAAACCCATCGTTTCATACCGGAACGACCGTGGGTAGACATTACAATCAAATCTATGGAATTTTTACATGCAAAATTTATTATGGTCTCTGCTGCATCCCCCATTTCAACGGCTATATTAATCGTAAATGTTTTTTCAGCAAGGTCACAAATTTTTTTTAAATATTCATTTGCACGCTTTGTTCTAAAATCGATTTGTTGATCTACATAAATGGCATGGTGTTCATTAATTTTTATAACTTCTTCAACGGGATGCAATACTCTCAACAGGGTTATCTCCGCTTTACCCATGCCCGCGATGGTATATGCGGCAACCAAAGCTTTCTCGGAAAGCTCCGAGCCATCCAGCGGCACCAGAATATGGTCAATCTTATTCATATAACTGCTCCTTTTTTTATAACCACATGCCCTGTCGGGCACAACAAAATATGAAAATGAGATAGCGGTTAATGACATTTTATAAATTAATAGAATTCCTTAATTCATCATTCATAATTCATCATTTTCTTATAAAACATCTGTTCATATGCCATAAATATGGGCTGAATAAAACTACTGATTTATCCAATTTTGCAACTATAGATCGTCACATAAATAATTTCACTGCGTTATCGGTCGTCGGAGTATTATAATACGCCTTCCTCCCTCTAGCCTTGCGCCAAATTTTAAAATCTGGTTATTATCTGACAATCTATATTCATCTGATATGCATAAATTGAATTCATACTTACTCTTCAAAGATCTCTCTTTTATCAAGTATGGAATCCACCACATAACGAACTTTAACAGTCTCTTTCAATTTTTGAAGTAATTCAATATACTTTTCCGGTTCCAAATCATATACCCGAATATACACATCTCTGTAATTCAAGGAGGCTTTTTCATAAGAACCGAGTATACTCGCAATCCTGCAGCCAAAATCACGCATTATTTTAACAATTTTTCCAATATTCCCGGCTTGGTCCCTAACACTAAATGCAAACAAATAACCTTTTTTGTCGCTTCCGGTTAATGACATCAAAACCTTCAATGCATCACTCCGATTAATAATACCGATCATTTTTCCATCATGATCCGTAACCGGCGCACCGGATATTTTGTTGTTCAAAAGAATTTCAGCCGCCTCCTGCATGGTATATTCGTGCGGAATGGTTATGGGGTGGGGCGTCATTACATCCCTTACCTTAACTGTCGAAACCAGAGATATCGCCTCATTAATGTCGAGGGGCATTTTATCGGAAATTGAAGCCCTTTTTATATCACGGTCTGTAATAATACCGACTAACTTTTTATTGTCCATCACAGGCAGTATATTAATTTTGAATTCTTTTTGAAGCTTAATCGCCTTTTGGAGAGATGCATCTGCATCAATTGAAAAAACTAAAGTATTCATCCAATCTTTTACCAGCATTCTAACTACCTCCTTATTTAGATAACCCATCCTTTTCGAGTTCCAGATTTAATTCATAAATACCGACCTCAGGATTTTTTTTATTGTAAAGCCGGTTTTTGACCCGGTGACAACATTCAGGTATTTTTATAAAGCACCATACACACTTTTTCTATTTTATATCTACTGGCAATTTCATAACAACATTTGAGCAAATTCGCTCCTGAACAGCTATAAAATGTCAGATAATTAATGATAACGCAAAAAAAATGCCAAACTCGTATTACAGTTTTTTTACATGTTAACTATAGATTGTCAGATAATAAATTTCACAAGGCCAGAGGGAGGAAGGCGTATTGTAATACCCCGACGACCGATAACGCAGTGAAATTATTTATGTGACAATTTATATGTGACATAACAATAAATTTGTTTAACAACCTTTCAGTTAAATTGAAAATAAAAAAATAACGTGTCGATTTTCTTTACACAATATAAAAAATATTATGCTTATTTAATACCTCAACTTTAATACCTCAACGAAAACTGCTGATTCCCCCTATTTATGCGGCCTAAAAAAAATTTTATATCGTATCCACACCCGCGAATCCGGGTTCGTGCAAAGGTATAAGAATATCAGCCATGTTTTTTATTTTTAGCATAATATCATATGCTTTGTATGCGTCCCCATGGGTTCCAGGAGGGATAACTTCCAGCTCCATGGCGATAATTTCTTTAGGAGGATTGAAATTCTCCATAATAGTGCAGCACCCGGTTATTACAGCCTGGCCATTGGATGTTTCCACAAGCACGGAAAGCCCTCCATCAGTGTGGCCCGGAGTATGAATGACCTTAATACCCGGAATTATCTCGGTATCTTCGGTTATAATCGATATCTGGCCAGCCTCTTCCACATCTGTTATATAATCGTCTATATATCTAAAATCAAGGGGATGGGGATTGTGCACCCGCTCCAGTTCTTTGACATGGATATAAAAAACGGCATTTATACACTTATAATCATTTTCACAATGATCATTGTGCAAATGTGTATGGATTACAACATCAATATCGTCAGGGGAAAGTCCCCAGCGGCTGAGACCTTCTTCAAAAGTATAGATCCTGCCGCCGATTGACGCCTCCCTTGCCTCTGATTGAACAGGACTGATTTCACCTGTGTCCACAATAATTTTTTTATTTCCCCCCTCAAGATACCAGCAATATATCGGTATTGTATAAGGGGTGCCATAATCATGCTGGTAAGTCATCATTCCCTTGTCAAAAATTTTTGTACCCATCACAATTGGATGTATTTTATACTTGTTCATTTTGTCGCCCTGATTTGTAAACAATATTGTAGTAAAATATCCCCACGTCACTCCATCCTTTATTTTATATAACCAGCATGCCCTGTCGGGCACAACAAAATATGAAAATGAGATAGCGGTTAATGACATTTTATAAATTAGTAAAATTCCTTAATTCATCATTCATAATTCAAAATTCATCATTTTCTTATAAAACGCCAGCGAGCCTTCTTTTTTAAACATTGGATAACTGAAGTGAAGACCAAATTCAACTGTAAAATCCGT